>JACQVV010000332.1 GCA_016209595.1 Planctomycetota bacterium | reverse complement strand
GTGGTGGGGATCGCCGGTCCCGAGAGGCTCGAGATCTACACGGCAGACGGCTTGCGTCTGGAGCTCGGCCCGGTCACGGTCGATGGAGTGAAGCTCGTCGTCCACGAGAGCGGGACGCTCGCCGTACGGACGCCGCTCGCGCTCGCCGGCGCGAGCGTTCTCTCCCGACTGGGGAGGATGACGCTCGACCCTTTCGACCGGCTCCTCTGGATCGGCGTCCGGGAGTAGCAGCCACTCACCGGAGCTCGATCGCGAGCTCGACTTCCTTCCCGTCCCTGAGCACGGTCATCGACATCCGATCACCCACCTCGTGCCCGAGGCGAATCGTCGCGTAAACGACGCGCGCGGGGACGAGCGTCCGGTTCCCGTCCACGGCGAGGATCGCGTCCCCCTCCTTCAGTCCACCCCTCTTGGAGGGACCCGGTGGGACGGACTTGACCACCAGGGCGAGTTGGCCAGCCGGGATCCCGAGTCTCGTTCGCTCGTCCTGGCTCGCCTCGACGGCGAAGAAGCCGGGCTTGGGATCGAGGTTCCACATCGAGGGGCGCCAGGAGATGTCCCCGCGCTTCCAGCCATCGGGGAGCTCCAGGCGAAGCGCATGATCCTCGCCTTCGCGCGAGACGACCGCTTCGAGCGAGTCGGTCCAGCCCGCGTTGTGGAGGACCCACTGGACGTCGGCCTGGGAGAGGATCCATTGGGTGCCCAGCCGGACGAGCACGTCGCCGGCCTCGATCCCCGCCAGGGCGGCCGGGCTTCCCGGAAGGACTCGCGAGACGAGGTTTCCCTCGTCGACGTCGAGTTCCACTCCGATCGAAGCCGGATCCGGATCGACGAACGCGCGTCTCTTGTCGAAGCCCCCCGCCGCGAGGTCGGGCTTCCACTCGACCTCGGTCACCATATGGCAGTGGATGCACTCCGGCTTCTTCCCCGGCCAGACGAGGGCGGCGCCCGGGAGCTCCTCGACCCGGACCGCGGGCGCTCGCGCCGGCGGGTCGAGGTCCCTCTCCCGCTCGTGGACCGCGAGCGCGCGTTCCATCGCCTTCTCGAGCGACACGGTGGAGAGCCTCCCGTCTGCCGAATCGGCGTCGCGACTACCGTATCGTCCGTAGATCCTTCCCCTGGCGTTCGCGAAGAGAACGGCGAAGGTGAGGTCGAAGTCGAAGCGGTAGTTCGCGACATCGACTCCGCGCATATCCGTGACGCGGACGCGGACAAACTCCTCCGCGAGCTTCTTCAGGCGACCCCCGGGACGGACGACCTGCCCGTCGAACCCGCTACAGTCGGGTCACCGTTCTCACCGGAAAACGATCAGGAGGGGTTTCCCCGACTCCCGCGAGGCGACAAGCCCCTCCTCGATCGAGGGAAGCCATCCGATCTCCCCGTCCTCGCCGTCCGCCTCCGCCCATCGGCGGGGGTGGTCCGCGAGGACGAGGATCGCGGCGAGGCACGCCAGGAACCCCGCGCAGGCGATCCTGGAGAAAAGTCCTCGATCCTTTCGGGCCGGCATGCTTCCACCTCCTCTCGCTCGCCCACCGCGGGGCGAAAGAATGCTACACCGCGCTTGACCCGGATCCGAGGACCGTGTAGCGTGCCGCCCCAGCTATCAGCCAGACCATCCACCACACAGGAGAGAAACCCATGGGCGAGCACTGCTGTTCGAGCGATCACTCCCACGAGCATTCCCAGGCCGCTACCGCGACCGCCGTCAAGGTCGCTCAGGGGACGATCGTCCACTTCGACTTCACCGTTCCCGATCTCAAGAAGGCCGGCGACTTCTACGGGAAGCTCTTCGGCTGGCAGTTCCAGACCTACAAGGACAACGAGTCCTGGTTTCAGGCCGGCCAGCCCGGAGGCCCTTGCGGGTGCGCCGTGAAGGGCACGCCGGCCGCCGACGGGAAGACGGTGATCTACGTCAACACCGACGACATCGATGCCAGCCTGAAGAAGGCCACGACCCTCGGGGCGAAGACGCTCCAGCCGAAGACCGAGATCGAGGGGGGGCACGGGTTCTTCGCCAAGATCCGGACGCCCGAAGGCAACGTTTTCGGACTCTACAATCGCGAGTAGCGCGCGACCGACCTCGGGGTGACCGCGGGAGAGCCACGGAACGGCTCTCCCGCGTCACGAGGGCCAGCCCCGATATCGAGTACTTGCCGCTCGGGGTAGTATCATCGCTTGATGTTCTGCATCCACTGCGGCGCGCCGGACGCGCCTTACCCTGCTTCGCCCGCCGCCTCCGAAGGGAGCTGCCCGAGGTGCGCCGGGGCCCTCTCCTATCGCGCCGGCGTCGGGCCGGACCGGCGGGCGGGAACGGCTCCGACGGCGGCAAGGGATCCCTTCCTCGGGACCTTCGTGCGCGACTACCGGATCGAGTCGCTGCTTGGCCGCGGCGGGATGGGCACGGTCTACAAGGCGCTCCACGCCAACCTGGCCAAACACTTCGCCATGAAGGCGCTCCCCCTCTGGGCGACGGAGGAGCCGGAGTACGTGGAACGGCTCTACCGCGAGGCTCGGGCGGCGGTCCGGATCGAGCACGCGAACGCCGTCGCGGTGACCGACGTCTTCGAGCACGGCGGCCGGCACTTCCTTGTCATGGAGTACGTCGAGGGGCCGACCGTCGGGCAGCTCGTTCGCTCCTCGGGACGGCTCTCGGTCCCCAACTCGGTCCGCGTGGCGTGGCAGTCGCTCGGCGCGCTCGCCAAGGCTCATTCGCTCGGGATCATCCACCGGGACGTGAAGCCCGCGAACATCCTCGTCTCGCGCGACGGCCGCATCAAGGTCTCCGACTTCGGCCTCGCGCGGGACCTGGGAGCGGCGAGCGACCTCACCCGAACCGGGCATCCGATGGGGACGCCCCACTACATGCCGGTCGAGCAGTGGGATGGCGTCGCGGACGCGCGGACCGATGTCTACTCGCTCGGCGTCACCCTCTACCACTGCCTCACCGGCCGCGTCCCCTACGAAGGAACCCAGCCAACCCAGGTCCTCAAAAGGATCCTGGCGGGGGAGTTCGAACCGATCTCGAAACTCGCCCCCGATACGCCGCCGTGGCTGGAGGAGATCCTTGTGACGATGATGGCGAGGGAGCCCGGCGACCGATTCCAGTCGGCCCAGGAAGCGCGGGAATCGTTCGGAACGGCGGGCGAAGAGGTCGGCTCGCGCCCCTTCGAGCTCCCGCCGGCCCTCTCGCCCATCTTCGACGACCTCGCGGCGACCCCCTCGGACGAGGCGACGCTCACGCTGCCGCAGCGTCCCAGACCCCGCTAGTAGCATGAGCTCCAAGAAGAGGCTGGGGATCTTTGGTTGGGGAGTCGTGGCCCCCCAGGCCCCGAACGTGGAGGTCTTCGAGAAGAAGCTCGAGACGGCCTGCTCGTGGCTCGAGCCCTTCCAGGGGTTCGGACCGTCGAATTTCCTCGTGGGGCACCCTGAGTTCGACTTCGCCCTGTACCGGCCGTGGATCGACGCGCGCTTCGAGCCCCGCCGGTACACGCAGCTCGCGCAGAAGGCGGGAAGCACCGTCAAGTTCGCGATCGGGGCGTTCGTGCAGGCGCTGGGACAGAATCCGGGCCTGGAACAGGAACTCCGAGATCTCGGGCCGCTGGCCCACGTCTACGTGGGGACGGGCCTGGGCGATTTCCCTCTCATCTACAGAATCTCGATCGACTACTACGAGGCGCAGCGGGAGTGGAACCGTTTCTGGTGCCGCCCGGAGCACAACGAGGAACTCGCCGCCTACCAGGCCGCGTCCCCCGAAGAACGGGAAGAACTCCGGCGGAGGCTCCATGCGCCCGAGGACCCGGAGGAAACGGGGACGGCTGGCGACCGGGAGCGGCGCGCCGACACCTGGTTCGCGTTCTGGGTCCACAGTTCTCGAGGACTCCGGCAGTACCTCCAGGAGCTCCAGGAGATCGAGATCGAAGGCATCCACGGCGACGTCGAGAGCGAGAAGGGGCACCTGATCCGCCGCAAGATGACCGCCCGGCGGAAGCTCAACGCTCGATGGCGCTGCCCAACCGAGCCGTGGGAGTCGGTCGATGCCAACATCCTCTGGAACATCCCCAACATCCCCGCTGCGCAGATCACCATGCTGGGGAGGATCACGGGCGCGAGTTTCTCCCCCGTGGCAGCGTGCGCGGGTTTCGGAACCGCGCTCTCGCTCGCGGCCCGCGCGATCCGGAGCGGGGAGGCCCGCGCGGTCGTCGTCGGGATGACCGATCCGGAGCCGCATCCGCTTTCGGTCGGGGCGTTCTTCCAGGCCCGAGTGGTGAGCCACGACGGCCAGGTCTGCAAGCCCTTCACGGCCATGCGCGGGACGCACATCTCCGGCGGGGCCTGCGTCTGGATCGTGGGCGACGCCGACTATCTCGCCGGAAAAGGGATGAAGCCCCTGGGACTCGAGATCCTCGGGATCGCCCTCTCCTCGGACGCCGAGCACATCATCACGCCTTCGAGGGAAGGCCCGCAGCGGGCGATCCGCGGGGCGCTCGCCGAGGCGGGGATCGAGCCGGGCGAGGTCACGACCTGGGACCTCCACGCGACGGCCACTCCGGGAGACTGGGCCGAGCTCCAGAACGCCCTCGACGTCTTCGGCGCCACTCCCTTCCTCACCGCTCGGAAGGGCTCCTTCGGCCACGGCATGAGCGTCTGCGGCGGATGGGAGCTCACCGCGCAGCACATGGGGTTTTCCACAGGGAAGCTCCACCCGGTCGACCTCCAGAAAGAGGACCTGCACCGCGACATCGCTCCGTACCACCAGTGCCTCGTCGGCCGCGAGCTCGCGCCGCTCGAGGGAGGCGTGGCCGGCAAGATCAACATGGGGGTCGGCGGCGTGAACGCCTGCGTGATCTGCCGGCGCTGGGGGGACGGCCCGCCGCTCGGGAACGGTTAGCGTTTCTCGAGCGCCTCGAGCGCGGCCCTCGCGTGGCGCTTCACGCCGTCGTCGGGATCTTCGGTCAGGGATCGGATGCGCTCCGCGTCCTGGGGCTCACCGCCGCGGCCAAGGGCCTCGACGGCCTCGCGACGGACGATCGCTTCCGGGTCCTTCAGAAGCTCGCGGAGCCCTTGGCGGATTCGATCGTTCCGGTGCCATCCGACAAAGAACGCCGCGTAGGCCCGGACCTCGGGGTCTGGATCGCGAAACAGGTCCGTAACGATCGACATATCGTCCCACTCCGCAGGGAACTCCCCGCTTCTCATGGCCCAAAGGGCTTCGCGGCGGTCCAGCGCGCTCTCGGCAAACTGGAGCGCGTTCCAGGCAGGCTGCTGCCACCCATTCGGCGTCATCCGGAACGCCACGCACTCGGCATCCAGGAGCACGCCGGTCTCGGCGTCATAGGTAAACGCACGTTCTTTTGCCTTCATGCGCCGGCCGTCGAGCTCGACCGGGATCTCCTCCTGGGAGAGGATCGGCCGCCCGCTCCCGTGGACGGTCCAGCGGGCCATGGGACGGCTCTCGGCGTCCAGATGGAACTCGACCGTTGCTCCGGCGAAGGCGCGGGTGTCGCTCCAGGGGTTCCCCTCGACGAGCTTCTTCCAGACGCCTTCGCGATCGAGGAGCGCGAAGCGGATCTTTTGCACGAGGATCTTCGCGCGGCGGGAGACCTCTGCGTCATTCGAGGCCGTCGCCTCTTCGAGGGACACAAGCGCCGGCTCGCCGATCGCCTCCAGTCGAGTCATGGCCTCCTCGCGGACCTGGAACTCGTCCGCGCCGAGGTCCGCCACGAGGTCTCGAATCTCGTCCTCCTGGGCGGCGGCGGGCAGGGTCGCGAGAACGAAGGCAAGAGCGGCGCATGAAAAGCGCATCAGGAGCTCCTCCAGGGCTGGGGCTTCCAGTATGTCAGCGAGCGCCAGATCCATTCAAACGGCCCGATGCGGAACCGGGAGAGCCAGAGCGGGCTCACCGCGAGCTGGATCGCCCACACGCAACCGGCGACTCCCCAGAGCTCCGCCCGGCCGAGCGACCCGAAGAGGGCAAAGCCGTAGGAGTAGAAGAGGGTCGTGCAGAGGATGGACTGGAGAAGGTAGTTCGAGAAGGCCGTGCGGCCCACCGCCTCGAACGGGACGAAGGCGCGTGACTTCGGCCATCGAGCGAGGAGGAGGCCGACCGCCCCCGCGTACGCCGCCGCTAGGCCGAGCGAGCCGGCGTAGTGGCCGAACGTTCCGGCGAGGCCCCAGCTCGCGGTATCCGGCGCGAGGCGCCCGAGAAGCGACGAGCCCCCTTCCAGCAGAAGGCCGCAGGCGAGCCCCAACAGGGCGAGCCGCCGGAACTTCGCCCGGTGGTCTCCCGGCGAGAGGAGCCACCCCTCCTTCGTCCATGCCATGCCGAGGAGGAAGAGCCCCCCGATCCGCCAGACCATGTAGATCCCCCAGAAGAGGAATCCGAGGAACCAGGAGAAGAACCGGACGATCGTAATCTGGAGGAAGGTCCCGTCGCGGCGGACCTGGGTCTCGAACTCGCTGCCCCAGTTCTCCATCCCTGCCCAGAACGCGCCCCAGGACTCCGTCGCCGGGCGCTCGAGCGGCCCCGGGTCCGGCGGGTTGTCGATCGTCTGCCATCCTCGTTCGATCGCGGGAACGAACGGCGCGAGGACCGCGAGCACGAGCATCACCGCGGCGGGAAGCGCGATCAGGGCCACGCCGATTTTTTTGAGACGGGCTGAATCCCAGCGGGAAGTCCAGAAGACGAGGAGACCGAGCGGCGCGTAGTACGACAGGATGTCGCCGTCCCACACCAGCGCCGCGTGGAGGATCCCGAAGAGCCACAGGAAGAGGAGCCTCCGCAGCATGACGCGGCGGTACGAGCGCCCCGTGGCGTTCGCGCGCTCCCGCATCACGACCATCCCCACCCCGAAGAGGAGCGAGAAGAGCGTCACGAACTTGAACTCGAAGAAGAACGACGTCGCGTGGAAGGCGATCCGCTCCCGGAGCGTCCCGCCCGTGACGTAGTCCGGATCCTCGTAGGCGCCGAACGGCAGACCGAACAGGACGATGTTGACGGGCAGGATCCCGAGGAGCGCGATCCCGCGGAGCACGTCGAGGTATCGAGAGCGTTTCAAGCGCGTCCTCCAGGATGCCGGAGCTTACGGAACAGGAGCCCGAAGACGTCCCGGATGCGAAAGAACCTGCGCTTCGAAAAATAGGCGTCGAAGTCGGTTTCGCCGGGCATCGGATAGTACCGCGCGTCGGCCTCCGGCGCAGGGGCAGGCCGAGGTCGCTCCCCCACGAGGATCTTCCGGGCCACCCGCAGGAGCAGCCTCGCCCCGATTGCGGCGGTGAGGACGAGGACCCGCTGCTGGGTCGCCCCCGGGCCGATCCGGAACGTCCGCCGGGCCAGGAGCTCCCCCGTGTCAATCCCCCGGTCGATCCAGTGGACGCTCGCGCCGCCCCGGTCCTCGCCGTTCTTGAGGACCCAGAAGTAGCACATCGCCCCCCGGTAGGCCGGGAGCCAGCCCGGGTGGACGTTCAGAATGCCGAGTTTCGGGACCCCGAGGACCGGGTCCCTCAGGATCTGGTGGAAGTAGGCAGACACCAGGACGTCGGGCTCTCTAGATCGGAGGTATGCGAGGCACTTCGGGTCGTGCACGTCGGCCGCGTGGAAGATCGGGATCCCTCTCTCGCGCGCGAGCCACCAGCCGGGACGGAGCCGGCGCCAGGGAAGGGGCAGCACGCGCGCGAGGCCGAAAGCGACCGCTTGCACCGCCTGCTGCCAGAAGAGGAGCCAGCCGAAGCGCCAGCCGACCTTCTTCAGGTGCTTTTTTAGCCGCCGGACTCCTTTCTGCGAGAAAGGGATCGACGGCGCCCGCACGACGCCCACGATCTCGAACTCAGGCGCTTCGAGAAGGCGATTGAAGACGGTCGCGCTGCCGAGATGCCCCGCCGAGTAGAGAAGAACCGCACGGAGTTTCTTCGCTTCCATGTCCGGGGTCGCGCATGCGCTCCAAGTCAGGGGTCGCGCATGCGCTGCAGGTCAGGGGTCGCGCATGCGCTCCAGGCCCGGCATTCTCCCACTCCGGCCGTCCTGGCTACTTCAGATCCAGGACCGCCCGGATCTCCTCCGCCTCCCGCACCCCAGCGAAGTCGGGATCCTCGAGCACGAACTCGAGATGGCCGAAGCCGAAGCGCCGCGCCTCCCTGAGAGCGTTCGCGCATGCCTCGCTTTCCCCCTCCAGGGCGAGGATCGTCGCGAGACCGTACCACGCCTTGTCGCAGGCCCGGTTCATGGCGAGCGCGGCTTCGAGATCCGAGCGCGCTTTCTGGAAGTCCTTCCTGCGATAGTGGGTCCCCGCTCGCCACAGGAGATCCTCGATGTTCCCGAGCTTCGCGCGCGCGAGGAGTTCCTCGTCCCGGCCGAGTTTGAAGAAGAACTGGAGGAGGGGGAACAGGAGCTCGGGTTCGGTCGAGAGCCCCATCTCTGCGACGAACCACGCCGTGGCCCGGGCGAGATCGGGCGCCTCCCTCCGGAACTCCGCCTCGTGGAGGAGGAGCTCCTCGATCTCCTGGCTCACGTCGCTCCTTCCGAGAAGGGCGGACTTGAGCTCATCGAGGCGCCCAATCGCGTCGAGCAGGGCGAAGGCCGCCTTCACGACGCCCTTCTCCTGCGGCTTGAGGACGAGGATCTCCGGGAACTCGCGGAGGTTCACCAGGATCGAGGATACAAGGGGCTTCATGGCCTGGCTAGAGAGGAGTTCATCCATCTTCCGGACGTCCGCCATGTACTTCTGCTCGGCGAAGACCGCCCGGATCTCCTCTTTCGCCTCGGCCTCCCTTCCGAGAACGTGGAGCCCCATCGCGCGGAGGGTGCGCGCGGTCTCGTCCCCTTCGTTCAGCGCGAGAGCCTCGTCCACGATCTCCAGCGCTTCGGGGAACTTCCCCGCGTGGGCGAGCGAGATCGCGAGCACTCGCAGATTCCCCTCGTTCCGGTCGAGGGCGACCGACCTCTCGATCCACTCCCTCGCTTCGCCCGCCCGCCGCCGGAGGAAGAAGAGCCGCGCCAGGAAGTAGGGAGGGAACCACCATCTCGGCGCGCTTCGCGCGACGGAGCGGAGCCCTTCCTCGGCGCCGGGGTAGTCTCCGAGCTCGTACCAAATGAGGGCGAGATTCATCTGCGCGGAGAGGTCGAGCGGGTCCGCCCTCCAGAGCGCCTGGAGCTCGTACAGGGCGCGGTCCATGTCGCGGGCATCCGGGACCGCGGCGAACCTCCAGGTGCGCGCGGGGTGGTAGTGGAACCCCGCCGAGACACCAGCGAGCAGCAGCCTCGCTTCCCCGAACCGCGGGGCAAGAGCCTCGAGACCGGTTCTCGCCTCCCCCAGCCGGACGAGGTCGTCACCTGCGCGAAAGGCGTCGCGATAGCAGCGGACGAGCTCCGTCTCGGGGTCGCCCGCCGACTCGGCCTCGAGTTCGTCGAGGAGGTCCTCGCCCCTCTCCCAGCAGAAGCCGAAACCGTCCTCGGGCTCGAGATAGAAGGAGAGGATCGCGAGCCTCGCCTTAGCCATGACGAAGCCCGGGTCCTCGCGGAGGGCGTCCTCGTACGAACGGAGCGCGCCCTCGATATCGCCCGACGCCTCGCGGGCAACGCCCAGTTCGAGGTGCCCCTTCGCGAGGCCCGGGTACGCGCGGACGGCCTCCGCGAGGAGTTCCTTCCGGGTCTGGGTCCCTTCGCGCTCGAGGACGTAGGCGGGGTTCTTCGCCTGCTGGTACAGCGTCTCGGCACGGGCCATCCTCTCTTCTTCCTCGGCGCGCTCCCGTTGCTCCTCGGCGCGCAGGCGTTCCGCCGCGAGGCCCCTCCATACGAGAAACACGGCGACGTTCCCCAGCAGCGCCGCCCCCAGGGCGCCGGCGATCGCGGTCCGCTTCCAGTTCCTCCGGAGCCGCCGCGCGAATGCCTCCCACCACGTGAGAGGGCGCGCGTGTATCGCCTCGAACGAAAGGAACCGGCCGAGATCCTCGGCGAAAGCCCGCGCGGAGGGGTAGCGGCGCGCGCGATCGAGCTCGAGCGCCATGGCCACGATCGTGTCGAGATCCCTCGGGACGTGGGGAGCCCGCGCCCGGAGCGGCACGAGGTCCCCCCTCGACACCGAAAGCACGATCCCGATCGAGTTGGGCCCCTGGACTGGCGGCGCCCCCGCGATCACGTGGTAGAGCGTCGCGCCGAGCGAGTAGACGTCGGAGAGAGGGCCGACTCGATCCCACTCGCCTCTCGCCTGCTCCGGGGACATGTAGGCCGGCGTTCCCATCGTGACGCCCGTCACGGTGAGGCCCTTCGCGGCCGAGGCATCCCACGCGAGGCCGAAGTCCGTGACCTTGACCGCGCCGCTGCCGTCGATCATCACGTTCTGCGGTTTCAGGTCCCTGTGCACGACGCCCTTCTCGTGGGCGTGGTGCACGGCGAAGCCGGCGTCGCGGACCCAGCGGACCCGCTCGGCGAGCGGAGGCGCGGCCGCGGCGACTCGATCGAGAAGGTTCGTCCCCTCGACGTAGTCCATCGTGAAGTAGTGGACTCCCGCCTCCTCCCCCACCTCGTAGACGCGGACGATCCCCGGGTGGTCGAGGCGCGCCGCCGATCTCGCCTCCCGGAGGAAGCGCTCGACGCGCTCGCTCCCCGCCGCGGTGGCGCCGTGAAGGGTCTTCAGCGCCACGACGCGCGAGAGGTCGTTCTGGTAGGCCTTGTAGACGGTCCCCATCCCTCCCGAACCGAGCTCCGCGAGGAGCGTGAACTTCCCGAGAACGCGGCCCGAGAGCTTCCCGCTCGCGGGGCCGCCTGGCGCCGCGCCAGGTCCCGGGGAAGCAGGCGTGAGCTGCGTAGGAACGAAGGCGCCGGGCCCGTCGATGATCGTCGGCTGGACCTCGCTCTCCCCGACCTCGGAGAGCGCGCTCCGCTCTAGATCCTCCCTCGTGTCGCGATTCACCCTGGCCCTCACCGTCATGCTACACACGCCCCCCCTCACCCGCAATTTCCAGCCGACCTGGAGAACCGGGGTGCATGACCGTTCATGCAGGGTCCCTGAGGGGGAC
>JACQVV010000331.1 GCA_016209595.1 Planctomycetota bacterium | reverse complement strand
CGTCCCGGCCGGCACGCCCGTGGGCTACGAGCGGACCTACTTCACGCCCAAGCCAACGCGGATTGCCACGCTGCCGATCGGCTACCACGACGGCTTCCCGCTCGGGCAGAGCAACGGGGGCGAGGTGCTCGTGCGCGGGCGGCGGGCGCGGGTCGTGGGTCGGGTCTCGATGGACTACACGATGGTGGACGTCGGTGGGACCCCGGGGGTCGCGCCCGGTGACATCGTCACCGTGGTCGGCCGGGACGGGGAGGACGAGATCCGGGTGGAGGAGGTCGCCCGCCGACTCGGGACGATCCCCTACGCCTTCCTGTGCGGGATCGGACCGCGCGTGAGACGGGTCTACCACCCCGAGCCGGAGCGCCTCCCGCTCTCGTCCACGCCCCTCGAGGCGAGCCGGCGGCCGTGATCGTCCGCAGGGCGAGACGCTCCCGCTGGGCGAGGCTCGCGGTGCCCGCCCTCGCGACGGCCGCGGCGCTCGCGGTCCTCGTCTACCTCCTCGATCCGCGACGGCTCGTGGAAGCGGTCCGCTCGGCCGACCCCCGGTGGCTCGCCGGCGCGGCTCTTGCTCACGCGCTCTCTCTTCTTGTGTCCGCGGCCCGGTTCCGCGCCCTCGTCGCGGAGCCTGGCCCGTCCGTTCCTCTCGTCCCCCGCCTCTGGGGGACGGAGCTCATCTCGTCGGGAGCCTGCTACTTTCTCCCACCTGGCGCCGGCGAGATCGCGCGAGCTGGCGTCTGGAAGTCGTGCGCCGGTGTCCCGGCGGTCCGGATGGGGGTCGCGATCCTCGTCGCCCGCGCCCTCGACTTCTGCGTGCTCGCCTCGGCTGTCGCGGGGCTCTGGGTTTTCCGGGTCCTGCCCGAGCACCCCTCGGTTGCCGGGGTCTCGACAGCGATGGCGATCGTGGCGGCGGTCCTCGCGCTCCTCCTCGTCGGGGTCGCCTGGCGCGGGAAGCCCTTCTACCTCGTTCTCGCGCGCCGCATGGCGGGGCTACTGTCGTGGTTCCGGCCCCGGTGGGGGCCGCGCTTCGAGCGATGGGCGGCCGCGGGAGTTTCCTCCGGCCCTCCGCACCCCCGCCCGATCGCGCGGGACCTCGCCCTCGTGGCGCTCACCGTGCTCTACTGGACAGGCAACTTCGCGCTCTTCCTGTGCCTCGCCCGCGCGGTCCTCCCCGACATCGGCTGGGGAGAGGTGGCCGCGATCTTCGCCTTCGCCTTCGCTCTCGCCCTCGTTCCCGCGCGGCCGTTCGCCGACCTCGGGACGCACGAGCTCGGCTGGGCGCTCCCGCTCGCGTTCCACGGCCGTTCCCAGGAGGAGGCGGTCGCCTTCGCGGCGGCGACGCATCTTCTCGTCGCGGGGATCATGCTGGCGATCGTGCCGGTGGGGGCGCTCGTGACACGACTGGGGCGGCGACCTCTATAATCCTCCTCGATGTGCGGGATCTTCGGCGTCGCGGTTCCGGAGGGGAGCGGCTGGACGGCCCTCGACCTGGAACGGGCGGTGAGCGAGCTCTTCCGCCTTTCCGAGTCGCGCGGAAAGGAGGCGGCGGGCCTCGCCCTCCAGTCGCGCGACCGGATCCACGTGCTGAAAGCCCCCTTCCGGGCGAGCCGGCTCCTCGCGGCCCGTCCGTACCGCGCGCTCTGGCGAGAGGCGCTGGGCGAAGGCCCGCTGTCGTCTCCGGTCGCGGTGGTGGGTCACGCGCGCCTCGTCACGGACGGGGCGAGCGAGTCGTCCGAGAACAACCATCCCGTCGTGAAGGACGGAGTCGTCCTGGTCCACAACGGGATCGTGGTGAACCACGAGGATCTCTGGCGGCGCCACCCGTCGCTCACCCGGCGCTTCGACGTGGACACGGAGGTCCTCGCGAGCCTCCTGGGGCTCTTCCTGGCCGAGGGGCTTTCTCCGCCCGCGGCCGCGGGAAGGGTCTTTCCGGAGGTCGAGGGGACGGCCTCGATCGCGGCCTTCTTCACGGGCGCCGACGGGCTTCTGCTCGCCACGAACAACGGCTCGCTCCACCGGGCGCGCGCATTCGGGCGTGCCGTCGTCTTTGCCTCGGAGCGGCCGATCCTGGAGGGGCTTTCCCGCCTCCGTCCGTTCCGGCGCGGCTCATGTCTGGAGGAGCTCCGGCAGCTCCCGCCCGGGACTGGCTGCTGGATCGACCCGCTTTCGTGCGAGGTCCGGGAGTTTCGGCTGGGCGATACGCAGGGCGATCCCCCTCGCGCGGCGAGGCGAGAGGTGCGCCTCGTCGCCGTGGGCGGGAGGGCGCGCGTGCCGGCCGCCGTGCGCTGCGCTCCCGCCGCCGCGCCGGCCTGGCGCGACGCGGGTTCGACGGGGCAGGTCTACTGCGCTCGGTGCGTTCTCCCGGAGACATATCCCTTCGTCGATTTCGACCGGGAGGGGGTCTGTCGCTACTGCCGCGACTATCGCCCCTACGTGCCGGAAGGAGTGGAGGAGCTCCACCGGCTCGCCGACCGCGTGCGGAGCCGCGACGGCCGCGCGGATTCGATCGTCGCCATTTCCGGCGGCCGGGACAGCTCCTACATGCTCCATCACGTGAAGAAGGTGCTCGGGCTCCACCCGATCGCCTACACCTACGACTGGGGGATGGTGACCGATCTCGCCCGCCGGAACATCGCCCGCCTCTGCGGGAAGCTCGGGGTGGAGCACGTCCTGGTCTCGGCCGACATCCCCGCCAAGCGCGAGAACATCCGGAAGAACGTCCTCGCATGGCTCAGGTCCCCGGACCTCGGACTTGTGCCGCTCTTCATGGCCGGCGACAAGATGCTCTGGTATCACGCGAACCGGCTCCGCAAGGAGTACGGCGTGGGGACGGTTTTCTTCGGCATCAACGAGCTGGAGAACGAGGACTTCAAGGTGGGGTTCTCCGGCATCCCGACCGAGAAACAGCCGGTCCACCGGTTCTTCGGGCTTCCCCTCTTCAAGGCGGCGCGGCTCGCGGCCTACTACGCCCGGGGGTTCCTCGCGAACCCCACCTACCTCAACGCGTCCTTGCCGGACACGGCGTTCGCCTTCTGGTGCTACTTCCTGATGTCCCACGACTACTACCGGAACTTCTTCGCCTACGTCCGGTGGGACGAGGAGGAGATCACCCGGACCTTGCGCGAGGAATACCGGTGGGAGTTCGCCTCCGACACGACGACCTCCTGGCGGATCGGGGACGGGACGGCGGCCCTCTACAACTACATCTACTGGACCGTCGCCGGGGTCACGGAGCACCACGCGCTCCGCTCGAACCAGGTCCGGGAGGGGATGCTCGGCCGCGAGCGGGCGCTCGCGCTCGTGGAGTCGGAGGCCCGGCCCCGGTACGAATCGATCCGCGAGTACTGCGACCTCATCGGGGTGGACGTTCGCCGGCTGGTCCAGGTGGTGGAGTCGATCCCGAAGCGGCGCCCGGAGCGAGCCGGTAGATCGTGAAGCCGTTCTTCGTGAAGACGAGATCTCCCCAGCTCGCCCGCCTCCACATGGGAATGTCCCTGGCCCACGCCTCGTCCACCAGGACATGGGAGACGCGGTGCCGCGCCAGGAACTCCGGGTAGTCGTCCTCCCGGCAGACGGGACTGCGGAAGGCGAGGTACTGGACGACGACATACGGGACGTCGAGGTAGAGGATCGGCTCGACCCCGTACTCCAGGAGGAGCACGGTGCACTCGTCCTCCCTATGGAGCTCGTTCGCCCGGCAGGCGGCATCGTACGCATGGTAGTTTTTCGAGAGGTAGTCCTCCGGGGACACGAGGCCGAGCGCCACGGGGAGCGTGTCGGCGAGGCCCCGGTGATCGTACTGGAAGCTCCCGGCCACGAACACCGCTCCCGAGACGCCGGCCACGGCGAGGATCGCGCCCGCGCCCGCGACCCTGGCGACGCCGCGCCGGGCGAGGAGCCACGCGAGCCCCGCCCCGGAGAAGGCCGAGAGGACGGCGAGCGCGGGGAGGAGGTAGCGGATGTTCTGGTAGGAGAAGAACCAGACGAGACCGTAGGCGAGCACCGCGGCGAGGAACGCGAGGGCTTTCGCGTGCCGGTGGACCAGGGCGGCGATCGGCACGAAGGCGAGGTGGACGCCGCCCGCGGCCGGGAGGATGAACGCGGTCTCGCGGAACGTCACCAGCACCGGAGCGAGAAGCGCCGTCCAGATCGTCGGCTCGAATCCCGGGGACTGGGCGGACGACTGCTCGGTGAAGGGATAGAGGGGGTTCCCCACGACGAGCCAGTTGCGGAGGTACCACGGCACGACCCAGAGGAGGGAAAGCGCCGCATAGCCGGCCGCGACCCGAAGGCCGCCCGGCGTTCCGGACCCGTTCTCCGCAGCGAGACGAGTCCGCCGGAACCCCGCGACCGCGAGTCCCGTCCAGGCGATGGCCATGACGACGAGGCCGTGTGTCTTCGCCCCGGCCGAGAAACCGGCGAAAAGGAGCGCGAGCCCGACGTCCTGGGGATCGCGGGTGCGGGCCCAACGCGCGGCGAAGAGCGCCGAGCCCGCGGCGAGCGCGCCGAAGGGGAGATCGAGGTAGGTCTTCGCCGTGTGGATCCCGACCGGGACCGTCGTGACCCAGACGAGCGCGGCGAGGATCCCGGCCCGGCGATTCACGAAGACTTCTTCCGCTAGGCGCGCCACGAAGACGAGACTCGCGGCCAGGAAGAGCGCGTTCACTTCCTTCGCGCCATAGACCGATCCCGCGAGCGACATTCCCATGGCGAAGAGAGAGTGGAGCACGCTCGGGTAGTAGGCGACAAAGAACTGGTGGTCCCCCCATGGGTGCCCGCCGCCGGCGAGCCACCGGGCGAACGGGAGATGCGCGGTCACCCCGTCGGCGGAGCGGGGCGGGGAGAGGGCCGCCAGGACGTGCGCGGCGAGGAAGGCGAGGACGAGGATCGCCGCGAGACGCGCTTCTCCTCCCCGCGGGAGCCCGGCCCGGACCGCCTGTCGCAGGATGCCCAGCGCCTCGCGCCCGGCGAGGAGCGCGCCCGAGCCGGCGGCGGTCGCGAGAAGCGCCGCGGTGGAAGCCCGGGACATGCCCACCGTGCACACGACGACGTAGTTCGCGAGGCCCAGCGCCGAGAGCCCGCCCGCGAGCGCCGCGGCCGTTGCGAGGAGGGGGTCCGATTCGCCGAGGCGCCGGAGCGGCTTCCATCCGAAGCCGAGCAGGATCGCGGGCACCGCGAGCGCGAGGGCGGTGCCGAGGGCACGCAGGTCCTCGATCCACGCCGGACCGAGCGCGAGGACGAGGTCTCGACCCTTCCACGCGTACCACCGGTAGCCCTCGTTGGCGAGGTAGTAGGCGGCGAGGATCCCGAGGACCCATGCGGCCGCGGCGAGCGAACAGCCCCGCCGTCCGGAACCCTCTTCGCTCACCCTGCCCTCCCGTCCTTCGTCGCGACGACCGCCGTGCTGATCCCGACGACCGGCAGGACGAAGGGGACGCGCCGGAGGAGCGGGAGGAAGATCTCCGGCATCCGGTTGGGGAGGGTGGCGCCGACCGTCTCGATCGACCGGACCGCGAGCCCCGCCTCCCGGCAGATCCGGGCGAGGTAGTTCCGTGTGAACTTGAGCCCGCCGCGTTCGTGTGGAGCGAGAAGGGAGTGGAGGAACTGGGCGGGGTTGTTCCGGTTGGGCTCGAAGAGGAGGACCCAGCGCCTCGTCACGCGAGCCATCTCCCGCACGGCGCCCGCGACGTCGGATACATGGTGGAGGACCTCCCAGGCGAAGACGAGATCGGCGCTCCCCGAGGCGAACGGGAGACTCTCCGCCGCGGCCTGGACCAGGGCTCGGCTGCGGAGCGGGTTCGCCTGGAGCATCGAGAGGGAGAGATCGGTCGCCGCGAGTCTGGGTACCACCGCCTGCATCGCGGCCGTGGCGAAGCCGTTCCCGGCGCCGACCTCGACCGCGCTACCCACCGTGGAGAGATCGATCCGGCGCTCGATATAGGCGACCCTCTGGCTTGCGAAGAACCGGACGACCGGGTGGTCGGGCCCGCGCGGGTTCCCGTGCTCGTCCCAGTACTTCCGCTGGTGCGCGAGGACCGCCTGTCGCCGGACCGCGTCCATCAAGCGGGGGCCTTCCGCTCGCTTTCGCCGGCCTCGCGGATCCGTTCGATCTCGTGGCGAAGGAGGGCGATTTCCTGGGCGACCCGCGTGGTTTGGCGCCGAAGTGCCGAGATCTGCGTCGAGTAGTAGACGAGGATCCCCCCCACGAAGAGGAACGCGAGGAAGTAGAGCCCGGACATGGGGTCGTAGGCGCCCGTCATGCGTCCCGGGAGGAGCGCGAGACCCGGGAAGACCGCCGAGAGGAGAGCCGCGAAGAGCACCACCGACCAGAGCACGGCGTGGTCCAGGGAGACCTTCTTGCGCGCCAGAAGGTAGAGGAGGCCCAACCAGGCGAGGAGCGCCGCGGAGCCCAGGACGAGGCGCGCCTGGAGCGTGATCTCTGTCACCGTCGTACTCCCGGTAGGAATCGGGTGAGGATGAGAAGGAGCGTCTTGGCGGGGTAGTGGAAGTGGCTGAGGAGGCCGTACATCGATCGCCCCTTCTTCCGCTCGCGGACCTGGATCGGGATCTCCCGCACGCGAAGCCCGCGGCCGGCCATGTCGAGGAGGAACTCGGCATGGTAGTCGCCGAAGGCCCCCTCGAGAGCGGCAGCAATCGCGCGGCGGGAGAGCGCCTTGTAGCCCGAGGTCGTGTCGCGCACCCGGACTCCAGAGAGGGAGGTTGCGGCCGAGAAGAGGACCGAGCCCAGCCGGCGGCTCCAGGACTGCCCGGCGTAGCCGTCGAGGTAGCGGGAGCCGATCGCCACGTCGGCGCCGTTCTCGATCTCGCGGGCGAGTTTCCCGAGATCGGCGGGGTCGTGCTGCCCGTCCGCGTCGAGGAAGACGACGTAGTCGCAGCCCATGGCCCGCGCGCGCAGCATGCCCGTCTCGAGAGCTGCCGTGTAGCCCAGGTTGAAGGGGTGGCGGACGTGCGGGATCCCCCGTGCCAAAAGCCAGGCCGCGGAACCGTCGGTCGAACCGTCGTCCACCACGAGGATCTCCTCCCGCACGCCGGCGGCCCCGATCCGGTCGAAGAGGGCCGGGAGGGAGTCGAACTCCTGGTAGGCGGGGATCACCACCAGTCCGCGCACGCCGAACATCTCTTCGGGAAAGGGGTGAAGAACGACATCAGGACCAGCATAACGCCCCGGGCGCCGGACCGACAAGGTGGACTCGCCGTCCCCCGCTTGTCCGGGCCGCGACGTTGGAGTAACGTCCCGGCCATCAGCCATACGTTCGCAGGAGATTCCCATGCGCTGGAAGAAGGCGATCCTTCGGATCTGGATCGGGCTGGCCGCGCTCTTCGCCCTGATCCAGCTCGTCCCTTACGGGCGGGGTCACGAGAACCCTCCTCTTCGCTCGGAACCCGCATGGGACGCTCCCCGGACGAGGGAACTCGCTGTTCGCGCCTGCTACGACTGCCACAGCAACGACGTATGCTGGCCATGGTACAGCCACGTCGCCCCGGTCTCCTGGCTGGTCGAGCACGACGTCGACGAGGGCCGCGAGGACCTGAACTTCTCGGAGTGGGACCGGCCCCAGAAACACGCCGGCAAGGCCGCCAAGGAGACCGAGAAGGGGAAGATGCCACCCTGGTTCTACTCCGCGATGCACCGCCAGGCCCGGCTCTCGCCGACGGAGATGGAGGATCTCTCCCGGGGCCTTCGTGCCACGCTGGGCGAGGCGGGCGAGCGTGAGCACGAGTCCGACCACAAGCGCGACGGAGACTGACGGAGAGGTTTGAGGAAAAGGGGAGGGGGCCGCTGGCACGGCGTTCGCCCCTGCCGCCAATCCCTCCCGGCCCGCAAGGGCGCGCGAACGCCGTGCCGGCGGTAGGAAGGGGGAGGGGGCTGTTCCCCTCCCCCTGAACGGTTACGGGGCGAGGGCCAGCCGGCGGTCCTCCTCTCCCAGGGCTTCGTCAAAGTCGCGGCGAGCTGACGCGGCTGGAACACAGGCAACAGGCAACAGGCAAGAAGAATAGAGAATATGGAACAGAGAACAGGAAACTGGAGATGAGAAGGCCGCCGCCCCGTTCCTCATTTCTGGTTCCCTGTTCCATATTCCATATTCTGGCGAGGCGAGACAGGGGTCGGCCGCGGCCCGTGACTTTGACGGGACCGTGTCCTCTCCCGAGCCTCTGCGTGCGCTTCTCGCGATCCGCGTACAATGAACGCGGTATGAGCACCTTTCACGGAGCCGTCGGGAGCGAGCTCCTCGAGCTGGGCGACGGCCTGGACCTCGACCCCGGCGCGATCGTCGGCTACCGGCCGGGACGGAAGATCTCGAACCTTCGTCTGGTCCTGGGGCCGGGGGCGAAGATCCGTTCGGGGACGGTGATCTACGCGGGGAGCCGGATCGGGGCGGGGCTGGAGACCGGACACGGCGTCGTCATCCGCGAGGAATGCCGGATCGGATGCCGTTTCCAGGTCTGGAACCACACCACGGTCGACTACGGCTGCGAGATCGGGGACGGCGTCAAGGTCCACGCGAACTGCTACCTCGCCCAGTACACGGTCCTGGAGGACGGCGTCTTTTTCGCCCCCGGGGTCGTCACGGCGAACGACCCGCACCCTCTCTGCGGCGCCTGCCTCAAGGGTCCGACCGTAAAGCGGATGGCCCGGATCGGCGTCAACGCGACGCTGCTTCCCCGGATCACGATCGGCGAGTACGCGCTGGTGGGGGCCGGGGCCGTCGTGACGAAGGACGTCCCCGATCGCGCCGTCGTCGCCGGAAACCCCGCCCGCGTCGCCGGCCGGGTCGAGGACCTCGAGTGCAAGGTCGGGCTGGTCGAGAAGCCCTACCCGCTCCCGCCGCTTCCGGGTTGACACTCGTTTCCGGGCGGGCGGTTCCTGCGAGTAGAATGCTCGTGGGCATGTTCCGCCCCCATCGAGGACGACCGCGATGAACGCCCTCCAACAGATCGAGGACCTGCTCGAACACTTGAGCCCTGGCGAAAAAGCCCGGCTGCTCCAGGCAGTCGCCGGCGAGCTCGGTGACGCCTTCCCGGGCATCGAGAGCACCCGAGGGGTCTGCGGCGGGGAACCCTGCATCGTCCGCACACGGATCCCGATCTGGCTCCTGGAGCAAGCGCGGCGCCTCGGATCGTCGGAGGCGGATCTGCTCCAGGTCTACCCGACCCTTCGTGCACAGGACCTGGTGAGTGCCTGGGCCTACGTCCGGTCGCACCGGGAGGAGATCGACCGGCAAATCCTGGAGAACGAGGCGGCTTGAACCGTGGCGAGGTTTTACGCGAACGAGAACTTTCCCCTACCCGTCGTCGAGCGGCTTCGCCAGCTTGGCCACGACGTCCTCACCTCCGAGGAGTCTGGTCGCGCGGGACGACGGGTCCCGGACGAGGAGGTACTGGCGTTCGCCACCGCCCAGCGCCGGGCGATTCTCACGCTGAACCGGAAGCACTTCATCCAGCTTCACCTCGGGATGCCCGGACACGAGGGCATCGTGGCGTGTACGTTCGACCCTGATTTCGAGGGGCAGTCGGGCCGGATCGACGAGGCGATCCGTGCTCTCCCGGATCTGCACGGCCGGCTCGTGCGTGTGAACCGGCCGATTCGTTGACGCTGCCGAGCGGGGGCGCTCCTCGCCCTTCCTGCCCCTGGTCACGATTCGCCGGACTTGCGCTTGACACGCGCTCGGGCGAGAAGCCACGCGAAGCCCCCCCACCCGGCGAGGGCGAAGGGGATCGACAGGAGCTGGCCCATCGTGAAGGGGAGCGCTCCGCCCGAGCCGATCTCGGGCTGCTCTTCCTTGAAGTACTCGACACCGAAGCGCATCGAGAAGTAGAGCCCTATATAAAGGAAGGTGACGAGGCCCTTCGGGCGCTTGTCCTCTCCCCAACGGCGCCCCACAAGGGAGAGGGCCGCCCAGATCGCGACCCCGATCGCGAGCTCGTAGAGCTGGCTGGGATGGCGCGGAACGGGCTCTCCCGGCCAGGGCGGGCCGTGCGACTTGGGGAAATCGTAGCGGGGGAATGCCACGGCCCAGGGCACGTCGCTCGGCCGCCCCACGATCTCGGAGTTCACGAAGTTTCCAAGCCGGACGAAAGACGAGCCGAGCGCGATGCCGGGAGAGAGCCGGTCGGAGAGCTGGGTGTAAGGCCGCTTGAGCCGCCGCGCCGCGACCCAGACCCCGATGACGAGCCCGATCGCCGCGCCGTGGCTCGCGAGCCCGCCCTCCCAGACCTTGAGGATCTGGACCGGATCTCCCAGGTATCGCTCCGGGTCGTAGAAGAGGCAGTGCCCGAGCCGCGCCCCGATCACGACCCCCAGGAAGAGGATGAGGAACGCCCGGTCCACGAGCTCCTGGTCGTCCCCCGCGCGGCGCCAGTTGCGCCGGAACACGAGATACCCGGCGAGCAGCGCTCCGGCGAAGAGAATCCCGTAGTACCGGACCGTGAGCGGGCCCAGCCGAAACAAGATCTCGTCGAAGTGATGCG
>JACQVV010000002.1 GCA_016209595.1 Planctomycetota bacterium | reverse complement strand
GCGCTGGAGGGCGGCTACGAAACTACCGGCCGTCCTCCTCCTGGCCGTCCTCCCCGTGGCCGTTCTCCTTCGCGCCCTCTTCGATCGCCCGCTTCATGCGCGCGAAGTCCTTCCGGAATCGGTTCTCGGAGGAGCGATAGGCCTGCTGGACCCCCTGCTCCGGGCCCTCGTACTCGGCCCGGATGCGGCCGTGTTCGAGGTTTCGGCAGTAGAGTACCGGGAAGCTCCACCACCCGGGATTCGCGAGTCCCTCCGGAATCGCGGTATACACGTAGCTCGGTCCATCGCCTTCGCGCCCCTCGTCGAGAGGACAGCGCAAGGCCCCGGGTTCCATTCCCTCCGGGAGCGCGCCCTCCAGGGACGTGGGGAGCTCCCCGTTCTTCGTGGCGTAGGCGTTGAGGTGAGTCGCGAGCAGACTCAGGCGGTCGGTGCAAGCGCGCCTCGCGTCTCGGGTCCGCTCGTCCTCGAGCGCCCCGTGGAGCGCGGCGGCGAGACCGCCGAAGACGGACGCGTTCACCTCGATGTCGAGCTGACCCGACTCGCCTTCGACGGTTCCGAGGAAGAGCCCCCACTCCTTCGAGAGGTGTGCGATCGCGATCGCGGTCTCGCTTTCCTCGCCGAGGAGGAACGCGGGGTCGAAGCAGAGGACTTTCGAGTGGCGCGAGGCGAAGTCCACGAGATGCGTGCCGTATCGCGCCGCGACGGAAGGGGTCGCCCCCGAGCGGGCGTCGATCGCGGCCCGGACGGCCCGATCGCTCCCGGCGAGGACGGCGTAACCCTCGACGAGGGCGCAGGCGAAGCGCTCCGGAACGTACTCGAGCGTGGCCCCGCGATAGGTCTCGGACTTGAAGCTGCCGTCCTCGACCGCCCCCCGGATCCGGCTCCCTTCCTTCTTCGCCTTCTCGAGGATCTCGCGAGCCTTCTCGGGGTCCGAGACCCGGAAGATCATCGTGAAGTCGTCGTCATCGACGTCGCCGTCGATGGACGGCCAGACGAAGGCCACCTGTCGATCGACGAGCGAGAACGCCTCGTCGAGGTCGAACCCCATCCTCTCCTTGAAGCGGCGGACCTCCCGCGAGAAGTCGTCGTCCTGGATCACGTCTTTCTCGAAATTCTCGATGAAGGAGCGGATCTCCTGCCAGCGCTTCCCCGTGTCGGGCACCGAGGCGACGCCTGCCACGAGGGCCGTCTCGGGGATGAGGCGAAGAATCTCGTCGTCGACAGGCTCGCTCCGGATGAGCGAGACGAAGGAGTTGTCCGCGGAGACGAAGATCCGGGCGCGAGTCGAGACGGACCCCGGCGAGGTTTCGAAGTTCGAGGAGAAGCCGACCGCCTCGACGTCGGAGAACCCGAAGAGGGCGTCCATCTGGTCGAACTGCTTCCTGTCGTCGAAGTCGAGCGAGCCCTTGATCCAGTCGAGGAGCGGAGCGGGATTGAAGTACCCCCAGAGCGGCGAGCCGCCGATCTCGCTCGAGAGCTCGCGAAACCGAGGGGCCGAATCGAGGCTCGCGGGTCGTCCGGAAGCCGTCGCGTCGAGGAAGTCGTGCAACGTCTCGATCGGCCCGAGCGCAAGCACGAACCGGCTCCCCTCGAAGGCTCCGAAGAGCTGCGGGTTCCTCTCCTCGGGGCTGAGCTGGTAGACCGTCGTCGATCCGTGAGCCGTTCGCTGTCCGAAGAGCTCGGCGAACTCGCGTTCGACCAGCTGGGTGGCCGGCCCGAGGTCGGCCAGATCGAGGACGCCGATCGCGCGCATCCGGTCGGCCGGGGAACCGCCGCGCTCCGCTCCGTCGGAGGCGGGAAGGGGCGGAAGCAGCGCCGCCTGGATCCGCCGGCAGGTCTTGAGGAATGCGACCGCGCGTTCCTTCTCGATGTGCATCTCCTCGCCCAGGGCGCCGAAGAGGAGTTCCTCGTAGGAGGTCCTCGCCTCCCCCTTCCAGCCCCCTTCGGTCCAGAAGGGGAGCGCGGTGAGGGCATCGGGAAGTTCTTGCAGGCCCTGGATCTCTACGTAGGCGATCGTGTCCTCGGGCAGCGCGGCGCATACCTCGGCCGCGAATGCGGGGCTGCCGGCCGCGAGCGCGAAGAGCGCGAGGACGAGGGCTTCTCTGGAAATCGAATTCGAGACCGACATCGACGAGTCTCCTTCTTCTCCGTGTTGTTCGAAATGGGCGCGAGACTATAGCGGCGCTCTCCGGTCAGGTCCAGATGGCTTCGCGACCCCGATCCCGCGATTGACCCCTCCACGCCGCCAGGCAACGGACCGAGGGCAACCTCCTGGGCTGGTGGGGCGGGTGTGTAGAGCGCCCCAGCCCGCGCGTCCGGCCGAAAACCAGGCTCAGGGCGAGTTTGTCACATCACGACCGCCAGGAATCCGCCGGTTGAGCACGCGTAGGGCAGTCAGCCCCCTGGGCTTCCGTTCTCGGAAGCCAGCAAGGGGGGAGGATTGGCCGTCGGTTGTCAGGACTTCAGGCGAAACGCAACTTGTAGGCTCGGAGCCGGATGCCCTGAAAGAGACTGAGCTTCTCCGCGGACGCGGAGAG
>JACQVV010000018.1 GCA_016209595.1 Planctomycetota bacterium | reverse complement strand
CTCGATCTCGGGCCGGGGGACGTACGATGGGTCGCTTCTGTCCTCGGCCGGCCAGAGCAGAACCTCGGCGGACCCGATCCTCTCCGAATCGTTGGGGCGGGCATGTGTCAGGCTCGTCATGCTGAACCTCCTGGTTTCATCTGGCTATGGAACGAAGCGCGTGGAATGGACGGGTTCGAAGGCACTCGACTTCCTGGGTCCCCACACCTCCTCGGTGGCGAAGGGATCGTCGATCTGGCAGCTCTCGTCCCGGGAAGTGTGGTGGACGAAAGACCAGCCGGCCCTCCATCCGTTGGCTTCGCCTCCGGCGCCGAAACGCCGGATCACGCGGGCCCGCACCGAGGCGCGGCTCGCGCACCCCTCGGGCGGATGTTCTTTCGCGTGGGCCACCTCGCGATCGGACGTGAGCCGGAGCAGGAATCCCTCCCGCTCCAGCGCCCGGACGTGGGAGATCTCGCCGATCAGACCGTAGACGAGATCGAGCTCGAGGAGCTCGTAGAGGAGGTCGGTCCCTGGACGAACATCGTCCCAGGACGCCTTGCGGCTCTCGAGGTGCCGGCGGAAGAGCCGGAGCTTCGTGGCCCAGTCGAGCAGCCGCTCCACGGCCTGGGGCCCGCGGGAGAGCCACTGGAGGGCTCGGCCCCAGCTCGCGAGCGCGGCGTCGTACCAGGGAGGAACCGGGTGGCCCTCGGCGCGGAACCTCCGGCAGGCGAGAAGGTAGCGGACCTGAACCTCGAACCCGCGAAGCGCACGCCCCGCCTGGCGCGCCACGGGGACGCACCGCTCGATCCCCGACATGTTCTGCTCGTGAAGACGCTCGACCGGACGGGGAGAAGAGAGACCGCTGAGCTCCCGCGCCTGGAACCGGCCCGCCAGGATCGCCTCGGCGAGGAGGACGACCGCGCCGGTCGTGGCGAACCGGAGAAAGAGGGCGGTCTCCGAGCGGTTGGCCGCACCCAGCGTGAGGTGCAACCGGTGGTAACCCCGGGCGAGGGGCTCGTCCCTGAGCTCGATGATGGCCCGGGACCGGCCTTGTCCGCTCATTTCGGTTCCCGACTCGTACAGAATGAAGGGGGCCCGGGCGGAGAGAACGGCCCGCCCGCTCGCGGGATCGACCGACCCTCCTCCGGTCAGGATCTCGCGGCTCACGAGGAATGGCACGAGGAGCGGGACGAACTCCTGGCTCGGGTGGGAGGTGAGATACGACTCGTGACTCCCGAGCGTGCTCCGCTGGATCGGGTCAAGCGAGCTCTTGAAGACGACGTACTCCCGGCCGCTCTCCGAGTGGAAGACGCGCAGCGCGTCCTCCAGAAGATCTTCCAGCGCCCGATTGGCAACGACCACGAGGCGTGGAGAGGCCACTTCGGGCGTAGCGGTCTCCATGGCCTTGCCAAAGGTCTCGACGTAGAGCCGCGATCCGTTCGCGAGGAAGGCGCCCCCGTACTGGGACGTCGTGTCGGGGATCGCCGGAACGCTCCGCGCGATGATCTCGAGGAGCTGGTGGACGAGGCGGGCTCGCTCGGTAGCGGAGAGCGATCGGCGCCCGCCTGCCTCGGCCGTGATGAGCTCGCTCTCGTGTCCGAAGAGCATGGGGGGTACGGCGTTCATTCCTATTCTCCGCTGTCCTGTTTGAGGTTCTCCAGAAACCTCCGGGGGGTCGATTCCTTCCGGGTGTACTTCAGCACCTCGTCGGAGCGCCGCGCGAGCATCTCGTCGAGGGCGTCGCTCGAGGTCGTGGGGGGGAGCTCGCGGGGAATCGAGGTCAAGGGCACGTCGTGTTCCTTCTCGAACATGGGTCTCTCTCCTTGTGGTTCATGAGGTTTGTGTTCTGCGCTCCAGGCGGGCGCCATCCGGCCCGTCGTAGACGTGGCGCCGGCGGCCCCGGGAGCCCAGGGTCTCGACGACATTCCAGTTGGCCGCTACGACCTCGTCTCGCATGCGGCCCAGGATTGCCGACCGCCAAGCCGCGCGTCCTCGCGGGGCCTCGTGGAGAAACCGCTCCACGTCCGCGCGGGCGGGGAGCCCTTCGCTCGCGCCCTCGGCTTCCAGGTGGACGTAGATGCCGCATTCGGGATCGAGGGCGTCAAAGCACTGGTCGATCATTCTCGCCTCCTCTCCTTCCATACCGCCCCGGACCCGTTCGAGGACGCGGTGGCGCAGAACCCACTGGATCCGGCGAGCCAGACGTTCCCGGTCGCCGCGCGCGCAGAGGTCGAGGGTCTCGCCGAAGCGTTCCACGAGGTCCCGGGCGCCGGGGACCGAGGTCTCCGCGTCCTCCTCGTCGAGATACCGATGGAACCGGGCGTGGATCTCGCGTCCCATCTCGACCAGCGTGAACCGGCGGCCATCCGCGAGCCTGGCCGTCGCCCTCAGGGAGGGATCCCTGTCCCACTCGTGGAGCGCCCGGATCGGGTCGGCGAGTTCGAGGTCCGCGAGAGCACGGGGGCGGTCCTCCAGAAGCGCGAGCGCGAGGGCATGGAGGCCCCGCGAGAGGAGGAACGTGAGCGGCGCGAGCGGGCTGTCGTGCAGGATCGCGTGGTATCTTTCCCTGCCGCGGGCGAACGGCTCGCGCCGGGAGTTGATGATGGGACGAGGTCCCGTGCAGCCGGTGGTGTCGACGCCGACGATCGTCTCGAGGAATCGTCCGCGCTGCGTGAGCGTGGGCCCCTCCGCCGACCACCCTCCCGCCCCGCCGACGAGGATGGAGCTCACCGCGAACGCGAGATACCCAGCCTGGACCGGACCCGGTTTCATGAGTCCTTTCCAGAGCTCCGCGGAAACCAGCGTGTTCGTGTGGTGGCCCCAGCAGACGCCCCCATCGGTGAGGGACGCGCTCGCCCAGAGACTCACCCCTCGGGGAAGCCACCCCTGGGCGACGCGGCGCGCTTCCTCGAGGGCGTAGCGCCAGGCGGTCCACGAGAGGAGGAGCTCTCGCGCCGACGACACCTCGGGCGAGCAGGTCTCGAAGTGCCCGAGGTCAACATAGGCGCAGGAGCCGGGGCACCGGTCGAGCATCCAGGTCCGGCCGTACTCTCCCTCCCTTGCCGCGCGGCAGAGCGGTGCGGGCGGAGTGAGCGCGAGGTCAATCCCCTCCTCGGGTATCGCGCGCGGCAAGGCGCGGTTCTGGTCGAGCCGCACGCCGTGGGGCCGCACGGCCTCGAGGAGAAGGAGAGACGCCCGGACCGAGGAGTCCCGCGGCAGGGAGCGCCCTAGGAGAGCGTTGCCCCACTCGCAGTCGAACCCCATCCACTTGGGAAGCGCCACTAAGACTCCTCCTTGGTGCTCAGTTCTGAAGCCACTCCGCCCCCGCGCCCTTCTTCTCTTCTCGCCTCTCCACGGATGCAACTCGCTCGCCGGGCAGGAGGTCGAGATGGGCCGCCGCGTTCCCGGGGGACAGGCTCGCGACTCTTTCCGCGACGATCCCCTCGACGGCCCCGACGATCTCGGCGACGCCGATCTCCGCCGCTCCCCCGGCCGTGGCGTGCCCGTAGGCAGCCTGCCACAGGGCGCGGCGAACGGCGGCCGCGAGGACGGCACCGGTCACGAAGTCGCGGAGGCAGAAGGCGCGCGTGACGCCCCCCTGGAGGTGGATCTGGCAGACGGGACTCGCGAAGGGGTCGTGCAGGGCCTCGGCGGCGCCCCGAACGATGTCGCTTCTCCCGGCGCGAAGGGGGGTAGCCGCTGGAAGGTGGCGATCGAGGATCGCGGCGGTGGCGTGAAGTCCGGGCCGGCCGAAGCGGACGATGGCGTCGATCCTGCCCGGGCGGACTGCCGCGGCATCCACCAGATCGGTCCGGTTGGTCGCCAGAACCACCTTCACCCCTGCGGCCAGCGCCCGGTCGACCACTGTCATGAGGCTCGTGGCGACCCGGTCGGCGATCTCGTTCCCGGGCCGCCCCCGCTGCCGGAGGAGCGCGTCCGCCTCGTCGAGGACGAAGACCACCGGGCTCCCGTCCCGGCGAAGATCGGCGAGGATCTCGGAAGCCATTTCCAGCCGCTCCTCGGTCTCTCCGTGGTACTTCGAGAGGACGAACCCCGTCCTGGGGAGGACGAGGAATGCCCGCCCCGTGGGGCTCGACGCGGAGAGTTCCCCGGCAAGCGCCCGGGCGGCCGAGGTTTTCCCGACGCCGGCGGGACCCGTGAAGAGGACGCCGCCGATACGGAGCGCGTAGCTCTCCAGGAGGGCCGAGCCCCGCGCCTCCTCCCCCATTTGCCAGGCGATCCGCGGTAGCTCGCCGGGGAGGCCCGCGAGGTTCGCCAGCCTGTCGGGCGTGTTCTCGACGATTTCCAAGCAGTCCGGGGCGGCCCGGCCCGCGACCTTTTCGAAGGCGATCCCCGACAGGGGATCCCAACGCACCAGGTCGGCCGCGTGGAGCTCGTCCGGACGCAGGCCCGCGGCGCGCATGGCCACGTGGATCTGCCCTTCGCAGGAGACGAGAATCCGCGCGGCGTCGACGTGCCGCAGGAACTCGCCGATCTTCCCCGGACGCGACCGATCGCCCCCGTCCACGACCCCGATGAGCTCTTGCCCGTCGGCGGTGAGGGCAACGAGGTCGCCAACGCGGACTCTCTCGCACGCTCCCCCCGGGATTGCGAGCCGCCGGGCCTGCTGGGTGCCATGGGGAACGACATCGAGCCATGGTTCCTTCTCCGGGCCGGCGTGCACGCCGGTGACATGGGCGAGCCAGCGCGTGGGGCTTGTATCGCGATCGCGCCGCCGCCGCTCCTCGATCAGGGCCCGGGTCTCGACGAGGAGCCGCGCGGCTTCCCGATAGCGCCGGGCAAGTTCCTCGGTCACGTCGCGAAGGACCGCTGGCTCGGCACATCTCTCCAGGACGGTCCTACCGTGCTGGATCGCCCGGGACCCGTCCACGAGAAGATCGACGACCTGGCGTACGGAGTGCTCCATGGGACGCTTGCCTCCTTCCATCTATGTGGATACCTGGAAGATCCACTTTCGTGACACCGCGGGGCGGGTCGTATCGTGCTCGAACTGCCGGGACCGTCCTCGTGGCGATCGCCAACCTGGCGCGCGGCGTGCTCCATGGCACGTTTGTCCGCCATCCGGCAAACTCCTCTACCGCGAAGATCGCCTTCGGGGACCCAGCAGCCTGTGGAAAAAGTCATTTGGGCTGCGCGCGGGGTTCTGCATGGCGACCTCAAGCCTGCGAACCTGGGAATCGCCGTCGGGGGCACCCTCCAGCTCCTGGACTTCGGCGCGGCCGGGATCGCGGGGGTCCCGGATCGCTTGCCCCTCGTCCTCACTCCAGCCGTTGCGGCCCCCGAACTCCTGGCGGGGAGGGCACCGCGCTCAGTTCGGACCGAAATTGGCTTGCTGGGGCTCTCGTTCCGCAGCTCTCCAACCGGCGAGTGGCGGCCGGATGGCCGGGGAACCGGAGGGCTTCTCGAATGGCTCGATTGTCTGGCCAATCCCGACGCGGAACGGAGACCTCGCGACTGGAGGGACGTGGCGGACCGAACCCTCCAGTTGCGGTAGGTCGTCCCGTCCTCGCGCGCATCCACCCCTCACAAGGACGTGTGACCGCGGCCGTGGTCCAGGGCCCCGGGAGCAGACTGATTGGCGATATCGAGAATCGTAAAGTCTGGCGACCCCAACGGGATTTGAACCCGTGTCGCAGCCTTGAAAGGGCGAATCCACCGGGTTTCTTGCCTCCTTTGCCACACCGAGAGAATCCGGGATCCGACGGCCTTCCCGGGGTCGATTCGCCAAGCCGCGTTGACAACGGCTACCAACCGTTGTACGTTGCTTGCGAGGTCCGGGGTACCCCGGCGGGTACCCCGAAAGATACCCCCGCGATCTAGAACAGGAGTTGCCGATGGCGTTCCTGACCCGCGACGAGACCCACGGCCGCCCTCGCTGGTTGATCTTCTGGACGGACGCGACGAAGGGGGCAGGTAGGGCCGGCCGCCGCAAGACCGTCTGCGAGTCCGGCGACCACGCCGGGGCCCTCGACGCGGCCGGACTCTCCGGCGACGAACGCGCCGCCCTCGCCCTCGGCGCGACCACACGGGTTCTTCGCGACCGCCTCGTCAAGTGCTACGACCTCCTCGAACGCGAACGGGCCCGGGACGCCGCGCACGCGGGCGGTCCTCGGTCGGGCCGCTTCGAGACTCCCCTCTCCGAATTCCTCCGCGCCTACCTCGACCTCCTCGCCTACCGCGTCGCCCTCGACCGCGGCGAGTCCCCGCAGGCTCCGGCGGATCTCGGCTGGCGCCCCCGCCTCGCGACGAAGCCCGCCCGCCCGCTCACCCTCGACAAGGTCCGGCGCGTCCTCGACCGCGTCCTCGACTGGCTCCCCCCAGGGACCACGACCGGCGCCCTCGACGCCGAGCTCGTGAACTCGTTCCTCTCGCATGTCGAGGCGCGCGTCCGCGCGAGAGGAGCCCGCTGCGCCCCGGCGACGCTAAACAAGTTCCGTTCGGTCCTCCGCGCCGCGCTCCTCGCGCTCACACCGAGCGCTGCCCGTCGCTACTTCCGCGCCAATCTCCGGGACCTCTTCGCCGAGGTGGAGGCGATGGCAGAGTCGCCCCGGGACGTCGAACTCTACACCCCCGCCGCGCTCGCCGCGTTTCTCGCCGCCGCCGAGGCAATCGCCGACCCCGACCGCCCGCGTGAGGTCGCGCGGACGCGCGGCGCCCGCTCCGAGTCCTTCACGCAGCGAGCGACGCCCACCGTCCCCGTCTTTTCGCTCGCCCTCGTCCTCGCCTGCCTCGGGCTCCGGCGCGCGGAAGCCCTCGCGCTCCGGTGGGCCGACGCGAACTTCGACACGGGACTCGTCCGCATCCGCGCGACCAAGACTGGCCGCGCCCGCTACCTCCCTCTCGTTGGCGACCCCGCCGGCGACGTGGCGCCCCGGTTCCTCGACCTCCTCCGCGCCTGGCGAGCCGCCGACCCGGGGGCCGAGTACGTCCTCCCCCTCGCCGCCCGCGAGCGGTTCCCCTCGTCGTCCTGGAACTACGTCCGGGAGAAGGCCGGGCTAGACCAGTTCGGACCCCAGGGGATCCGCCGCACTTTCGAGTCCGCGCTCGCCGCTCTCGGCGTCCCCGCTCCCCTTGCCGCGCTCTGGCTCGGCCACGCCCCTGCCGTCGCCCACAAGCACTACCTCGCCTACTCGCCCGGGCGCCTCCCCGGCCGCACCGTGGAGGAAGTCCTCGGGCTCGCCCCGTTCCTCGCTCGCGCCCTCGAACGCGCGCGAAAGAACACCCCCTTCCGTCTTGTCGCTTCCGCCCACTCCTGATCGAGAAATCCACCGTGAGCAAGACCTACTACCGTGTCCCCCTGGTCCTCGCCCCCCAGCCCGAAGGCGGCTTCACCGTGACGAGTCCCGCACTCCCCGAACTCGTGACGGAAGGCGACACCGTCGAGGAGGCTATCGAGAACGCCCGCGATGCGCTCGCCGCCACGATCGAGATCTACGAAGACGACGGCCGCCCCCTCCCGCCGGAACTTTGCGTCTCCTCGCCCGCAAATCCGATCGAGTTCGACTACCTCGTCACGGTGCCGTGAGGTATCGCGAGGTGGCCGCCAAGCTCCGGCGGCTCGGCTGCGTCGAAATCGAACGCCGCGGGGGCGGCTCCCACCGAAGGTGGGCGAACCCCGCCACGAAGGCCGCCACCGTCCTCCCGGACCGCGGCCCGAAAGACCTCAAGACCGGAACCCTCCGCGCGGTAATCCGGCAACTCGGGATCGATTGGACGGCCTTCGAGCGTGCGTGACGAGAACGAGGCGAAGAAATGAGATACGCCGTTGTGATCGAGAAGGGGCCGCACGGCTACGGCGCCTACGTCCCGGATCTTCCGGGATGCGTCGCGGCTGGAGACACTCCGGAGGAAGTCGAGCGCCTCATCCGGGAGGCGATTACGTTCCACGTCGAGGGACTTCGCGAGGGCGGGTTCCCCGTGCCCCACCCGACCGCGGCATGTCAGTACGTCGAGATCCCGGCCCGCCCGTGAGACGCTCCGTCCCCGCCCCGAACCCCTCCGGCCCCGCGCCCTCGACCCGCCCCCTCTCCGTCACGCTGGACGAGGACGAGGAGGTCCACTGGACCTGGACCCTCGGACCGGACGGCACCCGCTACGTCTCCGGCTACACGATCGTCCGCCGGCCGCCTTTGCCGCCCCTCTTCCCCCCTCTCCCCGAGGAACTCGACCCGTGAAGCGGAAGAAGAGGGGCGCCCCCATCGACCTTTCGTTTCCCGCCCTCGCTGCCGCGCGCGCCGCCGCCGATCGACTCAACCAAGCCGCCTTCGCACCATTCCCTCCGCTCGACTCCCTGCCAGACAGCATTGCACCCACGATAATGGAGAAGAGATTTGGGGCCGCCATGGCCTGGTCGAAGGACGTGGAAGCAGCGGCCCAATATGCCGAGAATCTCTTCTCCTCAAAAAACCTCGTCGGTAAGCCTTTCGGCTGCATGTGGTCGGCCTTCCACGTCCTGGGCCCACTCGAAGCCCGCTTCGAGGTCCACTACCGGCCGCACTGCTTCGCGGGCTACCCTCTTATTCAACCGAGGCCAGGCGAGCGGTGGGAGAAGATTCCGCTCCACCCGGACCGTTGGCCCGAGATCAAGGACACCCTACGCGCCGCCTATCTCGTCACTCGCGCGAACGCGATCCAGTTCGCCGCATGGATCCGCGGCCGGGTGCACGAAGTCGAGGAAGCACTGGTCCCCACGATCCACATCGTTGTTGAGAAGAAGCGCGGAAACGTGGAAGTGGAGGTCTCCCTCGCCGGGACGACGCGACCATGCGAGCTGAGCGATACCTTGCGCCGGTTCCTCTCCGAGCTGAAGCGCGACGGCGAGGCAACCCTTCGCTCCAAGGACCGTTCGCAGTTGCGCGCGGCGCTTCCCGAACTCGAGGGCTGGATCGAGTCCGCCGGACCGTCGCAGGAAAAGAGGCACAGGGCGAAGTCAGGAGAGGCTCGGACCGGCTACGTCCGCTACCGCGCGCTCCCGATCCTGCGCGACCATCTCCACCTGGACAGGAAGAAGAAGTAGCAGTTCGAGTAGGCGCCGTCCGTACCCACGGAAGGCGTCGGAAGGGCCATTCCGAGCCTTTCCTGCTGTCCGCCGTTGGCGCGATTCAAGTAGGCGACAACGGGATGGAAGCGCGCCAAGCTTCTGGTAGCCGCACACAAGCACTACCGGAGGCTCGCAATGAACACCAAGGACGCAGACCTCGACGCACTCGCCCGGGACCTCGCCGCCGCCGCCGGCCGACCCCTCGTGACGCTCGCGGAGGCTGCCCGCCTCTGCGGACTCTCGCTCGGGACCCTGCGGACCGGGCTCTACACGGGCGCGTTGACGGCTTCCCGCAGGGTTGCAAACGGTCCGGTTCGGATCTGGTGCCGCGACCTCGCCGCATGGCTCTTCGCGAGGAAGCGGCATTCGCTGCCCGGCCGCCGGGAGCGGGAGTAGGCCAATGGCGCCCTCCACGTGCCCCGTCGCGAGTCCCCTGGACCGAATCCTTGAACGGCTCCCGGACGCGAATCCGAGGCCCGGGGGCGGGTTCATGGCGCGTTGCCCGGCACATGCCGACGATAACCCCTCCCTCTCGATCGCCGCGGGCGAGGACGGGCGCGTCCTCCTCAAGTGTCACGCGGGATGTGCCGTCGATAAGATCGCCCTCGGCTTGGGGCTGTCGATGGCCGACCTCTTCCGTCCCTCGAAGGGGCAGTCGCATGCCCCGGCCTGTCGGGGGCGCATTGTCGCAAAGTACGCCTATCGCGACGAACGGGGCGTAGTCCTCTTCGAGGTGGTGCGGTTCGAGCCGAAGAACTTCCGCCAGCGACGACCCGACGGCAAGGGCGGATGGATCTGGAACACAAGAAGCATCCGGCGCGTCCCTTACCGCCTCCCTGAACTCCTCGCGGCCGTCCGGGCCGGGGAGACGGTCTACGTGGTCGAGGGAGAGAAGGACGTCGAGCGCCTCGTCGCCCTCGGCTTCAACGCGACGACGAACCCGGGCGGGGTCGGGAAGTGGCTCGGCTCGTACTCTGAATTCCTGCGCGGGGCTGATGTGGTGGTCATCCCTGACGCGGATGAGGCAGGCAGCAAGCACGCCAACGGGATCGCCTATGGGCTGTTCGAAATCGCGCGTCGCGTCCGCGTCCTCGAACTGCCCGGCAACGGAAAGGACGCATCGGACTGGATCGCCGCGGGAGGAACCGCTGAAAACCTCCTCGACCTGGCCGAGGCGACGGCCGATTACAGGCCCATCGAGAGACCGTGCGAGGCGAACGCGCGGGGGGACGGCCCTGTCCTCGTGCGGCTCTCCAACGTCCAACCGGAGCCCGTTGAATGGATCTGGCCTGGCAGGATCGCCCGGGGCAAGCTCACGCTCCTCGTCGGCGATCCGGGACTGGGGAAGAGCCTTCTCTCGCTCGACATCGCGGCGAGAGTATCGACCGGGCGCGGGTGGCCCGACGGTGCGTCCGGCGGTCCCGCTGGAGGGATTGTCCTGCTTTCGGCCGAGGACGACCTCTCGGACACTATTCGCCCTCGCCTCGATTCGGCCGGCGCCGACGTCGAGCAAGTCATCGCGCTTGCGGCCGTCCGCGAGGACGGCAAGGAACGGTGGTTCGATCTCGTCCGCGACCTTCCCCGCCTGGAGGAAGCCCTCGCGAACCTCGACATCCCCCGCCTCGTCATCGTTGATCCCATCTCGGCCTACCTGGGTGATGCCGACTCTCACAACAACACGTCCATCCGGGGCGTCCTCGGGCCCCTCGCCACCCTCGCGGCCAAGAATCGGGTCGCGGTCCTCGCCGTCACTCATCTGCGCAAGGCCGAAGGCCCCGCCCTCTACCGGACGATGGGGTCCCTCGCCTTCGTCGCCGCCGCGCGGGGCGTTTCTGGCGTCGTCCGGGACCCGCGGGATCCCGAGTCGCGGATCCTCGCCCTCGTCAAGTCGAACCTCGCCGCTGCTGCGGAAGCACTCGCCTTCTCTATCGAGTCGCCCCCGGGTTCGGCCGCGCCCTGTCTCGCCTGGAGCACCGACCCCGTAGAAGTAGACAACATCGAAGAACTCCTCTCGGGCGCAATCCCTCGCCGCGGGGCGGACGGGCTGGCCCTCGCCAAGGCGAAGGCGTTCCTCAAAAAGACGCTCGCCGACCAGACGCTCTCGACCCAGGAACTTGAGCGACTGGCGAAGGACGCCGGAATCGCCATCAAGACACTCAAACGGGCGCGAAAGGAACTTGGCCTTGCGTGTGACAAGGCCGCTTTCGGGGGCGGGTGGATCGTCGGGCCCATCGGGGGTGCTCCCGAAGAAGGCCAACCTTGGCCCTCTTCGCCAGAGGCCATCAAAACCGGGGTTTCAAGCCCCTCCACCGAAGAGGGCCAAGTTGGCCCCCTTCGAGGGGCGGACACGGATCGGGAGAGGTTCAACCTTTGACCCCGATTGCCCTACTTGACCGCCTCGCCGCCCTCGGGATCCGAGTCGAAGCCGAAGGGGACCGCCTCCACATCGACGCCCCGCGGGGAGTTGTCACGCCCGCCCTGAAGGCCGAGCTCGTCGCCGCGAAGCCCGCCCTCCTCGCCGCCCTCTCCCCCAACTGCCTCCACTGTCCTGGCCGCCTCTCCCTGGTGGACCCCCTGACGCGGATGTGGTTCTGTCGGGACTGCCGTGGGCTCTACATCGGCGACCCGCCATGAGCACGGTGCAGGAACTCGTTCGCGCTGCGGCTGACATCATCACCGCGAACCAGGAGACTCCCAGATCATCTTCCCGTCAGCCCCCCACAGGGTGAGGGTCGATTCGGGATAGTGCGTCTGCCTCCCGTCCGGACTCACGCTCGCCTCTGCCCCTACAGTGGCGCGCCCGACGCCCGCCGCGTCGTAGAGGCGAAGGCCCGGTTCGTCGCTGGACACGCACAACATGGCGCGGATCTTCCCGGCCGCGTCGCAGAGGTCCAGGCTCGGTGTGTCGCGGCGCATGCACAACGCGACGCGAACCTTGCCCCCCGCGTCCGCTAGTCTCAACCGTGGCTCGGTCCCCCGCGCCGTGAACTCGCCGCGAACATTCCCTGCCGCGTCGACGAGGGTGAAGGCGCGGGCCGTCACCGTGTCCCAGACTGACTGCCTCGTCTCTGGCTTCGACAGATCCATGTGGCCCAGCTCGGAGCGCGCTGCGGCCACTATCTCACGGAGTTCCATCTCTTCCAGGCGCTTCTCCGTCTTCTCGAGGCGCTCTTGCAGCTTTGCGGAGTTGTCCTCCGACTGCGTCAGGCGCTTCTCCGCGTCCTCCAAGCGCCCAGAGTCCGTGCCCGAGGCCAGCAGGATCCACAACGCCAGGCCGACCGTGGCCAGGATGCCTCCGGAGAGAGTCAGTGCGACCCACGCCTGGAGATGTCGCTCCAGTTTCCGGGCCGCCGCCTCCGCGCGGTCGAGTCGGTCGAGGATCGTCTGTACGTTTACCGTTCCCATGTCATCTTCCTTTCCTCGTGCGTCTCCTCCGGCTGTCTTGTTCGCGGGCGGAGTGGCAGGCTGTACAGGGAGGTTGAAAAACCGAGACTTCGTCGACGTGCTCTCTGGGGGGGCGGTTGCGAACGGTACAGGGACCGTAACGCTCGCGCGGCATCCCGGGCATGTTCCGGAGACCCCGGCCCTTTCGTCAGCTACGGAGAGGTCTTTCCCGCACTTGGGACACTCGAATCGAATCATGGGAGTTCCGCCATGTGGAATGTGGGCGACGAAGCGGACATCCTATCCACGTCGGGGAAAAGAACCTCCAAGGAGGAGCTCCGCGCCCCGTGGCGGGCTCCTGCGGGCGTCTGGTGGCATTGTGGAGGCCAGATAGACCGAGGCTATCGAACTCATAGACCAGTTATTGAGACGAGATCCGTCAGAATCGGGGCGCCGTGTGAGAGGGGTCCAATTGAAATCTGAGCTGGGCCCGGCCTGGGGGGGCCCTACAGCTATGTCAGCCGGGGATTATCGGGGTGCCGGTCTCGCACCCGTCGATCGAAGTCGTGGACCTGGAGGTACCATGACCTGCATGACGATGACGCTCCTGCCGGTGTGCATCGGGATGTTCGCGTTCGCCTACTGTTGGGCGAACCCATGATGAACGCGGACCCGGGTTCCTCCTCTCGCCCTCGGATGAACACGCGCCCGACCCGAGGGGAAGACGTTCGACGCCCCCGAAAGTGCATGAATAGCAGACCCCTCGGGTACCCCGACGGGTACCCCGGAGGTGGAGCGTTGCCGTAAGTCTGGCGACCCCAACGGGATTTGAACCCGTGTCGCAGCCTTGAAAGGGCTGTGTCCTGACCTGGCTAGACGATGGGGTCGGGCCGGTCGAAGGGATGAGGGCGAGAGGAGTCGAACCTCCGACCGACGGCTTAAAAGGCCGCTGCTCTGCCAGCTGAGCTACGCCCTCGCTCCTTGAAGAGACGCTCCGGGGAGCGGGTTCTCAGTATAACCGGCCCCGGCGGGCAGGGGCTCCCTCACCCGGCGTCACTCTTCGAGGATCTCCTTCTTCTTCCCCTCGAAGACCTCGTCGACCTTTTTCTCGTACTCCTTGATCGCCTCGTGGACCTTGTCCTTCAGGCGGAAGACTTCGTCCTCGGGCGTGCCGTCCTTCTTGAGCTTCTCGGCCTGGGCCAGCGCCTCGTGGCGGATGTTGCGCAGGCTGACCTTGGCGTTCTCGCCGAGCTTCTTGACCTGGGTCACGAGTTGCTTCCTGCGTTCCTCGGAGAGCGGAGGCACCGAGAGGCGGATGATCTTGCCGTCGTTCTGCGGGGTCAGGCCAGTCTGTGACTTCTGGATCGCCTTCTCGATCTCCCCGGCCACCGAGGGATCGAAGGGCTTCACGACGAGAGTCCGGGGGTCGGGCGTCGAGATCACCGCTACTTCCTTCAGTCGCATCTGCGAGCCGTAGCAGCTCACCATGACGCTCTCGACCAGCCCGGCTGTCGCTCGCCCGCCGCGCACGCCGCGGCTCGACTCCTTCATGACCGAGAGGCTCTTCTCCATCTTCTCGCGAGCCTCCTTGAGCACGTCCTGGACCGACATGGCTCCTTCACTCCCGCAGCCGGGTTTCGAATCTGTCCGTGATAAGCGTCCCAACGTCCTCGCCCAGGAGGACCCGCCGGACGCTTCCGTCCTCCAGCAGGTTGAAGACGAGGATGGGGAGCGAGTACTCCATGCAAAGGGTGATGGCCGTCGAGTCCATCACCCGAAAGCGGTTGTTGATGACGTCGAGATAGGTGATCCGGTGATAGAGGGCCGCGTTCGGGTTCCTCGCAGGGTCGTCGTCGTAGACCCCGTCCACCTTCGTCGCCTTGAGCAGGAGCCCGGCCCGGATCTCATTGGCGCGGAGCGCCGCGGTCGTGTCGGTGGTGAAGTAGGGGCTCCCTGTCCCAGCGGCAAGGATGACGATCCGCCCTTTTTCGAGATGGCGCAGCGCCCGGCGTCGGATGTAGGGCTCGGCAACCTCCCCGATGTGGATCGCGGACATGAGCCGCGTCTCGACGTTGTGCCTCCGCTCGAGCTCATCCTGGAGCGCCAGACCGTTGATGACCGTGGCAAGCATCCCCATCTGGTCGGCAGTCGCCCGTCCCATCCCCTGCTTCTGGAAGTCGGAGCCCCGGACGAGGTTTCCTCCTCCTACGACGACCGCGACCTCGCGGCCCATTTCGTGGGCCATGCGGATCTGCCGCGCGTTGTAAGCGACCCGGTCCGCGTCGATCCCCGAGACGCCGGGGCGGCTGAAGCTCTCGCCGCTTACCTTGAGGACGATCCGTCTCACCGCCGCGAAGTCAAGGCCCGCGGCGTCCGTACCCGGCGTGGAGCGAAGGTCGGGAGGAGCCACGGCTCCCGAACCTATTCTCCCAGCGTCCAGCGGGCGAACCGCTTGACGATCATGTTCTCGCCGGTTTTCGCGATGAGATCCTTGAGGAGGTCGGCGACCGTTCGGTTCTGATCCTTGAACCACTTCTGCTCCAGGAGGCAACGATCCGGGAGGAACCGGCCGAGCTTCCCCTCGACGATCTTGGCGCGCATGTTCTCGGGCTTCTTCTTGACCTCGTCGGACCCCAGGAGGATCTCGCGCTCCTTGGCAAGAACGCTCTCGGGCACGTCCTCCCGGCGAACGGCGATGGGAGGCGGGTCGCCCGAGGCGACGTGCATGCAGAGGTCCTTCAGATAGGCCTGGAAGACGTCGTTCTTTGCGACGAAGTCCGTCTCGCAGGCGAGCTCGACCATGACTCCCACGCGCCCGTTGTGGATGTAGCTCCCGATCCAGCCGGCGCCGGTCGCCCGCCCCGACTTCCCCTCCGCGGAGGCGAGGCCCTTCTTCCGCAGGACCTCGTTCGCCTTCTCCATGTCTCCGGCCGTTTCCTCGAGCGCAGCCTTGCACGCCGCGATGCCCGCGCCCGTTTTCTCTCGAAGTGCCTTCACCTGCTCTGCGCTGATCGCCATCGGACTACCTCTCGCCCTCGGTCTCCTCTTCGACCCAGTACGACATTGCTCCCGGCTCGGACTTCGCGGCCGCGGGCGCCTCGGGCTTGACGGGCGCGGGCTTTGCCGGCTCCGCCTTCGTCTCGGCCGCCTTCGCGTCCGCCGCCGGGGCCTCGCTGCTCTTGGCCTCCGCCGCGCGGCTCGCGTCAAACTCCGTCCGGCCCTCGACGATCGCGTCGGTGAGCCTCCCCAGGATCACCTGGATCGACCGCATCGAGTCGTCGTTGGCGGGGATGGGGATGTCCACGAGGCTCGGATCGCAATCGGTGTCCAGGATGGCGACGATCGGCTTCTCGAGCTTCTCGGCCTCGCGAACGGCGTTGATCTCGCGCCTCGGGTCGACCACGACGAGGCAGTCCGGGAGCTTCACCATCCGCCGGATCCCCTCCAGGTTCCGTTTGATCTTGCGCTTGTCGCGTTGGAGGCTCGACTGGACCTTCTTGGAGTAGAGCTCGATCGAGCCGTCCGCCTCCATTTTCTCGAGCTCCTCCAGACGAGTCAGGCGGGAGCGGATGGTGGCGAAATTCGTGAGCGTGCCGCCGAGCCAGCGCTCGTTGACATAGTGCATCCGGCAGCGCTTCGCCTCCTCTCGGACGACGTTCTTGGCCTGCCGCTTGGTCCCCACGAAGAGGATCTGCTCACCCTGGGCCGCGATCCGCTTCAGGAAGTGATACGCCTGGATGAGGCCCCGGATAGTGGTGCGGAGATCGATGATGTGGATGAGGTTCCGCTTGCCGTAGATGTAGGGCCCCATCTTCGGGTGGCGACGGCTCACCTGATGGCCGAAGTGGACGCCCGCCTCAAGAAGCTCACGAACGGTGACGATCGCCAAAACACACCTCCTGGCTCGGACCGGTCATCTTGCGATCCGCGCCGGGACGTCCCGGGCGGACAGGCCCCGTCGGCCTTTCAGCGGCCGGTCCATCGAGTGTTGGATACGGGGACAGATTGGTGATGGTAGCAGAAGATCGGGACGAGTCAAGACATGCGCTTTCGTCCCGCCCTCACACGTCTATGATCACCGGCATCTTCTTCTCGATTGACTTTTCCGAGAGTTTCTTCAGGAGCACGAAGGCGAAGCGCTCCCAGAAGTTGTCCTCGCTGCCGAAGGCGTACTCGTAGTCCTCGATCTGTTCCTCGTCGGCCATGAGGTAGTCGGGCATGCGGGCGAGCTTCGCCGACTTCTCGATGTCGAGCTTCTCGTTCACCAGGAGCAGCTCCTCCAGGAGCCGGGGCGCGCTGCCCACGAAGAGCGGATAGACGAGCGCCTTGGTCTGCACCCAGATGGGGAAGAAGAAGTAGACCGGCAGGTAGAAGCCCACGCCGTCCTTGATCTCGATCAGGTGGTTGAAGCGGGTCTGCTGCTCGCCCCGGTAGACCGCCTCCGTTTCGGCCTCGTCCAGGCCGATCGCGAACTCCTGGAGCTCGATCAGCATCCCCGCTCGATCGACCATGAACTTGCACGCGCAGTCGCCGGTGTCCTCCTCGACTCCGATGTCTTCCACGCCGGTCTCGAGATGGATCGCTTTCTTGATCTCCCGGACGATCTCCTCTCGGGCGCGCCGTTTCTCCTGGGACTTCTCCTCTCCCCAGATCTCGGCCTCTTCCTTGGTGAGGTGGAAGAACGGCTGCACCCCGGCGTTAAACTGCATCGCTTTCTTGCGTCTCCTCCCCCGGCGAAGGGGACGGGGCCGGCGAGACGGCCGGTTCCTGTTCCTTGGACTTGCCTTCCTTCTCCGACCCGACGGAGAGGAACCCGTAGCGAATGAGGGGCGTGGGTTCGATCGCCCGAGTGAATCGCTCCTGCTCCTTCTCGGGGAACTTGGCCACCTGCGTCTCGACCCGGTAGACCTGGACGTTCTTCCCCTTGACCGAGAGGATCCGCGCCACCTTGAGCCCCATCTGGATGGGCGGCTCCATCTTCGGATGCTCGATCGATAGGTGGAGGACGTCCCCGGGCCGATGCGCCACGAGCCCGAGGAAGTGGACCTCCTTGGCGGTGAGTTTCTGGAGAGGGACCCGGGCCCTCGCCTCCGAGCCGAGCACGCTCTTTTTGGTGATCCGGAAGACGCAGTGCTTCAGGGGGAGCTTCGTCTTGGGCAGGAACTCCCCGACGTCCTTCTTCTCGCTGTCGGAGGGCTTCTCCTCGACCGCAGGCTTCGGCTTGGGCTGCGGGTGCCGAAAGACAAGGACCTTCGCTCCCGCCGGGTACTTCGTGCACTTGGAGATCTTGATGTGGCAGCCGTCTTCGAGTCTCCGCCTGCCGGAGATGGCCTCCTCGTTGAGGAACGTCCCGTTGACGCTCTTCAGGTCCTCGATGTAGTAGGTGTCGTTCTCCTCGGAGATCGCGCAGTGCCTCCGGGAGACTTCCACGATGGGAAAGCAGATCTCGCAGCTCCGGTGCCGGCCGATGATGGTCGGGTTCTTGAAGACGCGGAAATGCTTCCCGGTGCGGGTGTCGATGAGTTCCGGCTTGATCTTCATGGGCCGCGCTGCCCGCTCCCGGTTCCTGAGAGCCCATCCACAAACCCAAACCACACCCGCTGCCCGCCCGGCGACGGGAGGGTCTTTGAATGGACTCTAACATCCTAGGTTGTCTAGGATTATACGGAGGGTCGTTCCGGATTCAATCGGCCGCGCGGCGCTGAACCCGGCCCGTGATCATGAGGTCCTCACCGGTCCTGAAGGTGGAGACGGCATCGAGGTCGAGCGCGTCCGCCATCCGCTGGACGCCCAGGCCGGCAACGGGACCGGGGGCCTCTCGCCCCCCGACGATCCGGGGAGCGATGTAGACCTCGACCTCGCTCACGAGACTCCGATCGAAGAGCGCCCCGAGGAGCTTGCCCCCGCCCTCGGCGAGCACGGTGACGGCCCGGCGGCGAACGAGCTCGCGGCAGAGAGCCACGAGATCTACCTTTCCGTCCTGTGTCGCGGGGAGGATGGCGACCTCGACCCCCTCATCCTCGAGGGTCCGGACGTTCGCGGGCGGTGCGCCAGGGGTCGTCGCAACGAGGAGCGGCGCTTCGCGCGCCGTGCGGACAAGCCGCGACGCGATCGGGAGCCGGCAGCGGCTGTCGGCAACCACGCGGAGCGGCTGCCTCCCGCCCTCGATCCGGCACGTAAGCAGCGGATCGTCCGCGAGCGCCGTTCCGACCCCGACCAGGATTGTGAGGTTGGAGTCCCTCGCCCGTTGCGCCCTCTGCCGGGACGCCTCCGAGCTCACCCACCTTGAGTCCCCCGAGCGAGAAGCGATCTTCCCGTCGAGCGTCATGGCCCATTTCGCGACGATCCAGGGCAGGCCCTCCACGGTCCAGCGGAAGTAAGGAGCGAGGAGCTCCCGCGCCGCGGAGCCATCGAACGCCGCGCGGACCTCGAGCCCGAACGCCTGGAGGGTCTCGACCCCTTTTCCCGCGACGGCCGGGAACGGGTCCCGGACAGCGTAGACGACCTCCGCCACGTCCGCCTCCCGGATCGCCTCGGTGCAGGGCGGCGTCTTCCCCTGGTGGCAGCAAGGCTCGAGCGTGACGTAGAGAGACGCGCCCCGTGCGGCTTCCCCCGCCTCGCGAAAGGCCTCAACCTCGGCGTGCGGCCCTCCGAAGGCCCGGTGCCAGCCCTCGCCCACGATCTTCTCCCCGCGGACGAGAACGGCCCCCACCGGCGGGTTGGGCTCGACCCGCCCGATTCCACGCCGGGCCAGCTCGACGGCCCGGGCCATGAAGAGCTCGTCCCGGGAGTCGGTCATCCTCGAACAATGTCCGTCGCCTCCGCCTTCGTCCTCTCGCCGAAGAGCGTTAGCGTGGTCGCCGAGGCGAGCTTCACGGAGACCTCCTGCCCGACGAGCTCGGGCTGCCCATCGAAGCAGACGATGTGGTTCGTGCGCGTGCGGCCCATGTACTTCGCGGGATCGCGCTTCGAGATTCCCTCGACGAGCACATCGACCAAGCTCCCGAGCATCGAACGATGCTCCTCCTCGCGAACGCGGTTCGTGACCGCGAGGAGGACCTGGTTCCGGCGCTTCTTCTCCTCCGGCGGCACGTCGTCCGGGAACTCGACCGCGGCAGTCCCGGGCCGGGGCGAGTACTTGAAGATGAAGGAGTTGGAGAAGCGAAACTCCAGGATGGCCCGGACCGAGGCCTCGAAGTCCTCGGCGGTCTCGCCCGGAAAACCGACGATGAAGTCGCTCGCGATCGAGACGCCTGGGATCGTCTCGCGAGCCCGCGCGACGCGGTCCCGATATCGGGCCATGTCGTACTTCCTCTTCATGCGTGCGAGCACCGCGTCGGAACCGGACTGGAGCGGCATGTGCAAGTACGGACAGACTTTGGGGGTATCGGAGATCGCGGCGAGGATCCGGTCATCTAGATAGCGGGGATGGCTCGTGATGAACCGGACACGGACGATCCCATCGATCGACGCGACGTCGCGGAGGAGTTCGCCCAGACCGTATCCGTTCCGGAAGTCCTTCCCGTAGTGGTCGACCGTCTGGCCGAGCAAGGTGACCTCGCGGACCCCGTCGTCGGCCAGCGCCTGCACCTCGGCGAGCACGTCCTCCGGCCGGCGGCTGTATTCGGGACCTCGGGTCATGGGAACGACGCAGAACGTGCAATGAACGTCGCAGCCCCGGATAACCTCCACGAAGGCCTGGTTGGGATCCGGACGGGCCCGGATGTTCCGCGCGAAACGGACCTCCTTCTGCTCCGTGGCGAGCACTTTCCGGCGCCCGTTCTCGCCGCCCAAAACCTGGCGGACGAACGCGGGGAGGTGGTCGATCTGGCCGGGCCCCAGCACGAGATCGACGTGAGGCGCCTTGGACAGGATCGCCTCCCGGTCCATCTGCGCCATGCAGCCGACGACCCCGATCACGAGTTCCGGGCGCTTCCGCTTCAGGCGCTTCAGGGTCCCGAGCGCGGAGTAGACCTTGTCCTCCGCGTGCTCGCGAACGCTGCACGTGTTGAGGAGGACGAGATCGGCATCCTGAACACTTTCCGTCGGTTTGTAGTCCTCGCTCGCCAGGGCTCCCAGAACAAGTTCGCTGTCGAGCTGGTTCATCTGGCAGCCGTAGGTCAACAGGTGGACCTTCTTCACGGGATCATCCTACTACGGGGGACGGCATCCGAATCAACCGGGGGGCCCTTCGGATTCCCGTTTCCCGTCCCCATCTCGTCCCTCGGGTTCGGGTTCCGAGAGGGAACGGCCCGGCGCCCGCGGCGGTCTCGACAACCAGTACAGTCCCGCCACGGCAAGAAGGAAGACCGTCACCTGGATCGCGAAGCCGATCCAGTTCCGGGCGGTCCAGCCCGAGGGGCCGACCGGATCGGTAGGGAGGGCAGCTAGGAACCATGCGGCGAAGCGATTTCCCACGGCCGCCCTCCAACGAGGAGAGGCTACTCCTCGGACCTGCCGCCTCCCTTGCCCTTCTCCTTCTCTTTCTCCTCACGGGCGCGGGCGCGCCGGGACTTCTTGTCCTCGGTCGGAGCACCGACCGTGAGCTCGAAGAGCACGCGGTTTGCCCCGTCCCCTCGCCGGTAGGTCGAGAGAGTGACGATCCGCGTGTAGCCGCCGGGGCGGTCCTGAAACCGGGGAGCGATCTCGTTGAAGAGCTTGTCGAGCAGCCGGATATCCCATCGGCGCTTCGGTGCCTCGGGAGCCGGCTCCTTCGGTTCCTTTTCCTTGGCTTTCTTCTGGTCTTCCTCTTCTTCCTCTTTCTTCTCCGGCTCCGGAGGGGGAGCCGGACGGAACTTCTGCGAGAGTCGCAAGCGGTCCGCGACGAGGCGATAGTGGTGGAGGTCCTTCTTCTTCGCCAGCGTGATCATCCGCTCGGCGAACGGTCTGGCCTCTTTGGCCTTCTCCTTGGTCGTGACGATCCGGCCGTGTTCGAACAGGTTCCGGACCAGGTTCTTAATCATCGCCTGTCGGTGCTCCGTCGTCCGGCCGAGCCTGCGACCCTGGTTCAGGTGCCTCATGACGCTACGCCCCCTGTCGATCGTAGAACTCGGCGACGTCCATGCCGAGTGACAGGCCGAGGTCTTCGATCTTCTTCTTGATCTCGCGCAGGCTCGTCTTGCCGAAGTTTCGGATGGCGAGCAACTCGTCCTCGCTCTTCTGCACGAGCTCCGCGATCGTCTTGATTCCCTCGGCCGAGAGGCAGTTGGACGCCCGAACGGAGAGATCGAGGGTGTCCACCGACATCTCGAGGCTCCGGAGGAGGTCCTCCTTCTGCCTTTCGCGCCGCTCGGCCTCTTCCCTCTTGGCCTCGTTGCGCTGGACCTCCCGCCCGACCTGGAAGTACTGCGTGAAGGGGTTCAGGTGTTTCCGGAGGATCTTGGATGCCTCGACGAGCGCCATCTCGGGGTGGAGCGTCCCGTCCGTCCAGATCTCGATCACGAGCTTGTCGTAGTTGGTGAGCTTGCCGACGCGGGTGTCCTCCGTCTTCCAGCGGACGCGCCGGACCGGGGAGAAGATGGAGTCGATCGGGATGACGCCGAGCTCCTGCTCCTCCTCCATGTTCTCTTCGGCCGTCACGTATCCACGGCCCCTGCGCGCCGTCAGATCCATCCGGAACTCACCGGGTTCCACCACGGTGCACAGGTGAAGCTCGGGATTCACGATCTCGGTGTTATTGTCGACCACGAGGTCCTGTCCCCGGATCGGCCCCTCCTTGGAGGTCTCCACATGAGGATGGACCGGTTCGTCCGAGTGGACCTTGAGAAGCAGCTTCTTAAGGTTGAGCACGATGTCGGTCACGTCCTCGTAAACGCCGGGGACCGTGCTGAACTCGTGGCGTACTCCTTTGATCTTGACGTGGGTGATGGCCGTCCCCTCCAGCGCGGAGAGAAGAACGCGCCGCAAGCTGTTCCCGATCGTGGTCCCGAACCCCCGCTCGAAGGGTTCGATCGAGAACTTTCCGTACTCGTTCGTGGACGTTTCCTTCTCGAGCACGACGCGCGTGGGAAGTTCCAGGTCCCGCCACTTGACTCGAATCGCCATACGTTTCGTCCCTTCCGTTACCGACTCGCGATCTCGACGATCAACTGTTCGGAGATGGGGTCCTCGATCTCCTGCCGCTTGGGGAGACCGATGACCTTGAGCTTCGCCCCTTCGCCGTCCACCTCGAGCCAGCTCGGCGCATTCCGCGCCTTGGTGTCCTCGTGATTCGCCTTGAAGAGCTGGACCGCCTTCTCCCGTCGCGCCTGTACAAGGTCTCCCGGCCGGACAAGGTAGCTCGCCACGTCCACCTTTCGTCCGTTCACCGTCACGTGCCCGTGGGCGACGAGCTGCCGCGCGAACGGTCGGGTCGTGCCGAAGCCGGCCCGGTACAGGACGTTGTCCAGCCGCCGCTCGAGGAGGACAAGGAGGTTTTCCCCCGTGTTCCCCTTCGCGCGCTCGGCCATGCTGAAGAACCGGCGGAACTGCCGCTCCAGGAGTCCGTAGATCCGCTTCACCTTCTGCTTCTCGCGCAGACGGAAGGCGTATTCGGACGGTTTCTTGGTCTGCCATCGCACCATCCCCGGCGGGCGATCCCGTCTCGTCAACGCGCACTTCTTGCAGCCGCAGACCGAATGCCCTTCCCGGCGGCACCGCCGGCACTTGGGACCCGTGTACCTACCCATGTTTCTGTATTCCTAGACGCGACGCTTCTTCCGGGGCCGGCAGCCGTTGTGCGGCAGCGGCGTGGTGTCCTCGATCGACTTGATGTCCAGGCCGGACGACTGGAGCGATCGGATGGCGGACTCGCGTCCCGCCCCCGGTCCTTTCACCTTGATGTCGACCTCCTTCACGCCGAACTTCATCGCCTTCTCCGCCGCCGATTCCGCCGCCTTCTGGGCGGCGAACGGCGTGGACTTCCGTGAGCCCTTGTTCCCGATCGATCCCGCGGACGCCCAGCAGAGCGTGTCCCCCTTGGGATCGGTGATCGTGATCAAGGTGTTGTTGAACGTCGCGTTGACGTGGGCGATCGCCTTGGTGACGTTCTTCCGGATCTTTCGTTTGGCCTTCTGCTTCTTCGAAGCCATGTTCGTTCCCTTCGCCTATCGCATCGCCTTGACCGACTTCTTCCCGGCGACGGTCTTGCGCGGACCCTTCCGGGTGCGGGCGTTCGAGCGGGTCCTCTGGCCCCGCACCGGAAGCCCGCGCCGATGCCTGAGCCCGCGATAGCACCCGATGTCCTTCAGTCGCTTGATGTTGTCGCGGATCTCCCTCTTGAGCTGCCCCTCCACGGCATAGTTCCGATCGATCTCCGCGGCGAGCCGCGAGAGCTCGTCCTCCGTGAGATCTTTCGACCGCTTCCGGGGGTCGATCTTGAGAGATTCGAAGATCTTCATCGAGTTCGATTTCCCGATTCCGTAGAGCGCCGTGAGCGCGATCCAGGACGGCTTGTCGGGCGGGATGTCGACGCCGAGGATACGAGGCATGCCTTTACCTTCCTAGCCTTGCCGCTGCTTGTGCCGGGGATTCTCGCAGATCACCCGCAGGATCCCCCTCCTCTTGACGAACTTGCACTTTTCGCAGATTCGTTTGACCGACGCGCGTACTTTCATGGGTGTCTTCCGCAAAGCATTCCGCTACGACGGCTCCTCGAGGTTCCGGTAGACGATCCGGCCCCGGGTGAGGTCGTAGGGGGATAGTTCCACGATCACCGAGTCGCCCGGCAAGAGCCGGACGAAATGGCGGCGGATCTTCCCGGAAGCCGTCGCCAGCACCTCGTGTCCATTGTCGAGCACCACCTTGAACATGGCGTTGGGGAGGGCTTCCTGGATCTTCGCATCCAGGCGAAGAGGTTCCTCCTTTGCCATCCGTCGCTCCAAACCGGAGCGCGCGAGCGCGCTCCTAACCACTCGACTCCCTGTAGACGATACGCCCCCGGTCGAGATCGTACGGGCTAAGCTCGATCGTCACTTCATCTCCCGGCAGGATCCGGATGAAATGCATCCTCATCTTCCCGGACACATGGGCGAGGACCATATGTCCGTTCTCCAGCTCCACACGGAAACGAGCGTTGGGCAGCGCCTCGCGCACCGTGGCTTTCACCCGAATCGCTTCTTCCTTGGCCATCGGTGTCCCTACTCACCCACCGCGCACTGTCGATTGCGAATCTAGAGTCCCTCCCGACTACGGTTCCGTCAGGATCACGGGCCCATCCTCCGTGATCGCGACCGTGTGTTCGAAGTGGGCCGACGGCTTTCCGTCTTTCGTGACGATGACCTCCCAGTTCTGCCGGATCACCTTGGACGTCTCGTGAGTACCCCCGTTCACCATCGGCTCTATGGCGATGACGAGGCCCGGTTTGAGCTTCACGTCGAAGCCCCATCTGGAGTCCACGAAGTTGGGCACCTGCGGGTCCTCGTGCATCTCCGCACCCACTCCGTGCCCGGTGAACTCTCGCACCACGGAGAGACCATGACCCTCGACGTACTGCTGGATCGTCCGGGAGACCGTCGAAAGCCGCTCGCGAGGCTGAGCCACCTCGATGGCCTTGTACAGCGCCGCCTCGCAGACATCCAGAACATTCCGGGCCTCGAGGGAAATCGGTTCCACCGAATAGGTTCGAGCGCAGTCCCCAATATACCGCTTGTACCGGACTCCAACGTCCACGCTCACGATGTCTCCCTCCTTGAGTTTCCTCTTGGAGGGGATGCCGTGGACGATCTCCTCGTTGATGGAGGAGCAGATGTTGCCGGGGAAGCCGCGGTAGTTCTTGAACGCGCTCTCCGCCCCGTGGGAGCGGAGGAACCCGCAGACCGCCTCGTCGAGCTCGAGCGTGGTGACGCCAGGCCCGACCAGCGACGCGACGAGGTTCTGGGCCATGGCCGCAAGACGCCCAGCCTCGCGCAGCGCGCCGATTTCGGTTTTCGACTTGAGTTTGATCACCCCGGCCGCCGTTTGCGCACTCATCGGGTAGGCACCAGGCGCTCGACGCGTTCCACAAGGTCGGTCGTGATGTCGTCGATCGGCCGGTCGGCGTCGAGCTTCTGGAGCTTTTTCTTCTTCTCGTAGTAGGTGAGGAGGGGGGCGGTTTTCCGCTCATACTCGACGAGTCTCTTCTCGACCGTTTGCGGAAGGTCATCCTCTCGCTGGGCGAGCTCGTGGCCACACACGTCGCAGCGGCCCTCCATCCGGGGAGGATTCGTGTCCAGGTGATAGGTCGCCTGGCAGGCGCCGTTCGAGCAGACCCGCCTTCCGACGGCCCTCCGGACGAGCACCTCGCGAGGCACGCGGAAGTCGACCGCCGCCGCGAGGACGCGTCCGAGTTTCGCGAGCGTGGCGTCGAGCGCCTCCGCCTGCGGTACCGTGCGAGGGAAGCCATCCAGGACGAATCCCGAATGCCCCTCCCGCACGCCGACAGCGAGTGCGTCGGCGAAAACGCCGATCACGATCTCGTCGGGGACGAGCTGCCCCGTTTCCATGAACGTCTTCGCCTTGGCTCCGATCGGCGTCTCCCTTTTCACGGCGTCGCGCAGAAGATCCCCCGTCGAGATCTGGAGGAGATCGCGCTCCAGCGCGAGCAGCCGCGCCTGGGTGCCTTTGCCGCTTGCGGGTGGTCCCAGGAAGACGAGAATCACTACCCCATCCTCCCCTTGATCCGGCCGCGCTTGACGAAGCCCGTGTAGTGGCGCATGAGGAGGTGCCCTTCGAGCTTCTGGACGAGATCGAGGACCACGCCGACCACGATCAGGATTCCCGTCCCGCCGAGGAACTGCGCCCCGACCCACGCTCCTAGACCCGGATCCTCTCCGCGCTGGAAGATGATGCGGATAAGGAAGATCACCATCTGCGGCAGGAGCGCGATCACGCACAGGAACGCGGCCCCGACGAAGGTGATCCGGGTCATGACGTCGTTCAGGAACTGCGCCGTGTTCTTCCCGGCGCGGATCCCCGGGATGAAGGAACCATGCTCCTTCATCTGGTTCGCCCACTCCGTGGGCTGGAACATCAGGCTCGTCCAGAAGTAGCTGAAGAAGTAGATCATCCCGATGTAGATCGCGATGTACCAGAACGAGCCGAAGCGGAACATTTCGCGGATGAAGTCGCTCCCCAGCATCGCCCCGATCGTGGACGGGAAGATCATGAGGGAGCTCGCGAAGATGACGGGCATGACCCCGGCCATGTTGATCCGGATGGGGAGGTGGGCTTTCTGGCCCCCGTAGACGCGCCGGCCGCGGGTGTGCTTCGCGTACTGGATGGGGAGCCGCCGCTGCGCCTGGCTCATCAGGATGACGCCCATCACGACCCCGACGAAGAGGACGAGGATCACAACGAGGATCGGGATGCCGCTCGAGTCGCTCTCGCCCGAACCTCCCGGCGGAGTAACGAGAAGAACAACGGCATTGGGCAGGTCCGTGACAATTCCTGCCATGATGAGAAGGCTGATACCGTTCCCGACCCCGTACTCTGTGATCTGCTCGCCGAGCCACATCAGGAAGAGCGCCCCCCCCGTGAGCGTCACCACGGCCATCGTGTAAAAGAGCGCCTTGGGGACGTCGGGAGAGATGAGCGAAATACCTCCTCCCGCCCGAGAACCCATGATCATGTTGACGATCAGGATCGACTGGACGATGCAGAGCGGTACGGTCGCGTATCTCGTCCACTCGTTGATCTTCTGCTGCCCGGAGTGTCCTTCTTTGGAAAGCTCCTCCAGGCTCGGCACGACCTTCGTGAGCAGACTGAAGATGATCGAGGCCGAGATGTAGGGCATGATCCCCAGCGAGAAGATCGCGAGGTTCCCGATCGCGCCGCCCGAGATCGTGTCGTAGAGCGAAAGGACGCCACCGATCGCGCTCGTCCCCATCTCCTTCTCGAATTCTTTCAGCGCGGCGAGGTTCACGCCCGGAATCGGGATGTGGGACCCCACCCGGTAGACGATGAGCAGCATCAGCGTCACGCCCAGCTTCTTCCGGAGCTCCGGAATATTGAGCATGTTGCGGATGTGTTCGACGATGACCACCGGGCTACGCCTCCGCGACCGATCCGCCCGCCGCCTCGATCTTCGCCTTCGCCTGGGCGCTGAACTTGTGGGCCGCGACGGTGAGCTTCTTCGTGAGTTCCCCGCGAGCGAGGACCTTGATCCGGGCCCCGGACTTCTTGACCAGCCCGGCCTTCTGGATGGCCTTCGGGTCCACCGTGGCGCCGTTCTCGAACCTCGCCTCGAGCTGGTCCAGGTTCACGACGTCGTACTCGACGCGCCATTCGTTGTTGAAGCCCCTCTTGGGCAGCCGCCGGACGAGGGGCATCTGCCCGCCCTCGAAGAGGGCCTTGTGGTGGGACCCCGTGCGGCTCTTCTGTCCCTTCTGGCCGCGCCCGGAGGTCTTGCCGCTTCCGGATCCACGCCCGCGCCCGTAGCGCCACTTCTTCGCCCGCCGCGGGGACCGTGAGAGGACCTGATCGACGTTCATGGGATCTGGACTCCGCGGAGGGCTGCCACTTCTTCCTTGGTGCGCAGCGCCCGGAGCGCCGTCATCGTCGCCTTGACGAGGTTGATCGGGTTGGTGTTCCCGTAGGCTTTGGAGAGGATGTTCCGCACGCCGCACGCATCGAGCACCGCTCGAACGCTCTGGCCGGCGATAACCCCGGTCCCGGGCGCGGCGGGCTTGAGGACGACCTTGGAGGCGGAGAACTCGCCCACGATCTCGTGCGGGATCGTGTCCCCGAGGATGCTGATCTTGACCATCGAATCGCGCGCTTCCTTGAGCGCCTTGTTGACCGCGGGCGGGACCTCGTTCGCCTTGCCGTAGCCGACGCCGACCCGGCCGCGCTCGTCCCCTACCACCGCGAGCGCCGCGAAGCTGAACCGGCGGCCGCCCTTCTGCACGGACGCGCAGCGGTTGATCTTGACGACGGTTTCCTTGTATTCGCTCTGGCGCTCTTCTTTGCGACGCCGGCCCTTGGTCTTGTCCCGCCGGTCCCCGCCTCGGCCCTCCCGGCCGCCGAAGCCGCCGCCGCCCGATCCGCCCGGTTGCTTGCCCACGACTCATCCGCTCGAAAGAGGTCTCGTTAGAAGCTCAGCCCGCCCTCGCGGGCCGCGTCGGCCAGGGCCTGCACCCGCCCGTGGTACTTGTACCCACCCCGATCGAAGGCCACCTTCAGGATCCCGGCGGCCTTCGCGCGCTCGGCGATCCGCTTGCCGATCGCCTTTGCCGCGCCCTTGTTCCCGCCGAAGGAGCCGCCTTCCCGGAGGTCCTTCTCCATCGTGCTCGCGCACACGAGCGTGGCGCCCCGGTCGTCGTCCACGAGCTGGCAGTAGATATGGCGGTTGGAGCGGAAGACCGTGAGCCGCGGCCGCTCGGCCGTGCCGGAAACCCGCTTGCGGATCCTCCGGTGCCGGCGGATCCGATGTTCCCTCTTCGCAATATAGCGTTCCATCTCGCGCCCACCTACTCGGAGCTGCCGAACTTCTTGCCCGCCTTGCGGCGGATGTGCTCGCCCAGATACCGGACGCCCTTCGCCTTGTACGGATCCGGCGGACGGATCTTGTGGATCTCCGCCGCGAACTGCCCGACCTTCTGCTTGTCGCACCCCTGGATCGCGAACGCGGTCGCGCTCGACAGCTCCACCTCCAGACCTTCGGGGATCTTGAGGATCACCGGGTGGCAAAACCCGATCGTGATCACGAGCTCGCGGCCCTGGCGTTTGGCGTTGTAGCCCACCCCCTCGATCTGGAGCTCCTTCTTGTACCCTTGCGTCACGCCCTGGACCATGTTCGCGATCAAGGTCCGCGTGAGCCCGTGAAGGGCCCGGTGCTGCTTTGCGTCGCTGGGCCGGAGCACGGCGATCCGGCGTGCGTCGTTCTCGATCTCGATCTTCATCTCGGGGTGGAAGGTCTGCTCGAGCTTCCCGAGCGGTCCTTCGACCTTGAGGGTGTGGTCCCGAAGGAACACCTTCACCCCGTCCGGGATCGGGACCGGTTTCTTGCCGATACGGGACATCGCGACTGGTTCTCCTCTACCACACGGACAGGAGGTACTCGCCTCCCACGCGCTCTTTCCGGCAGTCGTGGTCGGTGAGGACGCCCTTCGGCGTGGAGTAGATCCCGATCCCCATTCCATTCTGGACCTTCGGGATCTCGTTCACGCGCTTGTAGACCCGGCAACCCGGCCTCGACACCCTCTGGATGTACCGGATCACCACATCGTCGTTATCCGAGTACTTGACATGGATCCGGATCGTCTTCGCCGGGACGGTCTCCAGAACATGGTAGTCCACGACGTAGCCCTCCTTCTTCAGGATGGCCACAATCCGTTCCTTCATCTTGGAGTACGGCACGTCGACCTTCTTCTCAAGAATCCGTGTGGCGTTCCGGATCCGAGTGAGCAGGTCGGCGATCGGGTCGGTCATCATCGGCGTTTTCCCTACCAGCTCGCCTTCTTGACGCCCGGGATCTCGCCCCAGGAGGCGAGCTGCCGGAAACAAATCCGGCAGATCTGGAATTTCCTCATGTACGCCCGCCGGCGGCCGCAGCGCTGGCAGCGGTGGTACGCCCGCGTCGTGAACTTGGGGGTGCGCTTGCACCTCACCATCCAGGATGTCTTGCCCACGGATTCCCTCTGCTAGTTCTGCCGGAACGGCACCCCGAAGAACTCGAGGAGCGCCCGCCCTTCCTCGTTGGTCTGAGCGGTAGTCACGATCGTGATGTCCATGCCGAAGAAATGCTCCGCCGTGTCGATGTCGACCTCCGGGAACACGGTCTGCTCCGACACACCGAAGTTGTAGTTGCCGCACCCGTCGAAAGCGTCCGGATCGAGCCCGCGGAAGTCGCGAACGCGGGGGATCGCCACCGCGATCGTCCGGTCCAGGAACTCGTACATGCGCGCCCGCCGGAGCGTCACCTTGGCCCCGACGCGGTCCCCCTCGCGCACTCGGAACCCTGCGACCGACCGCTTGGCCTTCGTCGGGACCGGTCGCTGGCCGGCGATGAGCGTCATGTCCTTGAGGACCGTGGCAAGCCTCTTTTCGCTGTCCTCGCCCCGGCTCACACCGGAATTGATGACGATCTTGGTGATCTTCGGGACGGCCTGGACCGAACTGTAGCCGAAGCGCTGTATCATCTTGGGAACGACCTCGTCGCGATACCTTCGCAGGAGCCGGGGGACGACTGGGGCCGGCGGCTTCCCCTTGCCCTCCTTCTCGGGCTTCTCGCCCGCAGGTGGCGCGCCGCCTTCCTTGGTCTTCTTCCCTTCCTTCGCACGCTTTTCCCCTGCAGGCGGCGCACCTTCCTTGGTCTTCTTGCCTTCCTTGGCAAGCTTCTCACCTGCGGGTGGCGCGCCCCCTTCCTTCTTCTCTTCCTTCTCCTCTTTCT
>JACQVV010000379.1 GCA_016209595.1 Planctomycetota bacterium | reverse complement strand
CTCCCGGGGGGAGCCCGACCGCGAAAAGCTCGCCCTATGGCTCGAGGATGTGGGCGAGGAGTCGAACCAGGTGGTGATCCTCTACCTGGGCGACCGGGTCGCCGGAACGAACCAGGAATTCCTCCGGCAGAGCGAGCTCGTGCCCGAGCGGCTCGCCGGGGATATCTACCGGGACGTGGCCCTGGAGGGACGCCGCACCCTTTTCGACCGGCAAGCGTTCGGCGAGAACCCCTACCTCGTGGGCTATCGGCCGCTGCTCGCGCCGGACGGCCGGATCCTCGGCGTCATCGCGATCCCAGCTCTGTACCGGCAGCTCGAAATCGAGCGCGAGAATGTCCGGACGAGCTCCGCGATCTTCTCCCTCTTCTTTTGCATGATCGTGGCGATGGTCGTGCTCGCGCTTGTCATCGCGCGGCGGATCGCCCGCCCCCTCCGGATCCTCTCGGCCGGCACTGCCCGCGTGGCCGGAGGCGACCTCGACTTCGAGATTCCCCTCTCCTCGCGGGACGAGTTCGGGGACCTCCTGGAGTCTTTCAACCGGATGACCCGCGAGCTCCGGGCGAGCCGCGACCGGCTCGTCCGGGCCGAGCGCGACGCCGCCTGGCGGGAGATGGCCCGCCAGATCGCCCACGAGATCAAGAACCCGCTCACACCCATGAAGCTCGCGGCCCAGAACCTGCCGCGCTCCTACGCGCGGAACCCGCAGGGGTTCTCCGAGACGCTCTCCGAGGGCGTCCGGATGATCATCAAGCAGGTGGACGCCCTTTCGCGGATCGCGACCGAGTTCTCGAACTTCGCCAAGTTCCCCTCCCGCCGGCTCGAGATGGTCCCGATCGGCGAGATCGTCGAGGGGGCGCTCGCCGTCTTCTGCGGCCCCGGCGGCGATCGTATCGGCGAGAAGGTGAAAGTGGTCCGGGAGATCCAAGGCGGCGGCTTCCATGTACGGGTGGATCGGGACGAGATGTCCCGGGTGCTCGTGAATCTCGTCCAGAACGGGGTCCAGGCCATGGGGGAGTCGGGCGGGACGCTGCGGGTGCGCGTGGGGCCCGAGCGATTCGGGGACCGGTTCCGCCGGACGCGCTACGACCGGCTCGAGGGAGAGCCGGCGGGGATCGGGGCCGACGAGGAGGTCGCGGTCGTGGTCGTCGCCGACACCGGGGCGGGGATCGACCCCGAGACCATGAAGAAGGTCTTCGAGCCCAACTTCTCGACCAAGGGCTCGGGCACCGGCCTGGGGCTCGCGATCTGCCGGCGGAGCGTCACCGAGCTCGGCGGCCTCATCGGACTCCGGAGCCGTCCGGGGGAGGGGTGCGAGGTGGAGGTCGTCCTTCGGGCGCGGGCGGACGAGGTCGAGACTCAGGTGAAACCCCGCCCGGATGCGACGACCGAGACCGGGGAACGGCCAGAGGGTGCGCCGCCGCGCGGGACCGGGGTATAGTCCTTCCCCCATGCCACCCAAGAGCTCATCCAAAAACCGGACCGAGCCCGGCGCAGCGCCGCCGTGCGCCCGGCGACGGGAGGTTTCTGGATGAGCTCCAAGACCGCCCCCGCGTCCGCGCCGGCGACGCGTACGAAGAACCCTCTCCGCCGTCTCTACTACTGGGTCCTCGACTGGGGGAACCACCCCATGGGGGGCTGGGCGCTCGTCGTCCTCGCCTTCTGCGAGTCGAGCTTCTTTCCCATTCCACCCGACGTGCTCCTCATCGCCCTTTGCCTGGGCGCGCGGCGGAAGTGGGCCCGCTACGCGGCGGCCTGCTCGGTCGCGAGCGTGCTGGGCGGGATGGCGGGCTATGCCCTGGGCCTCTGGCTCCTGGAGCCCGTCTGCCTCCCACTGATCGACCTCCTCAACCTCCACTCGGCCTTCGCCCGCGCGAGCCTCTGGTATCGCGAGTACGACGTCTGGGCGGTCGCCGCCGCCGGCTTCTCCCCGATCCCGTACAAGGTCTTCACGATCGCCGCCGGGATAACGCGGATCGACTTCATCCCCTTCGTCTTGGCGTCGCTCGCCAGCCGCTCGGCCCGCTTTTTCCTGGTCGCCTGGCTCCTTTGGGCCTTCGGGGAGCGCGCGAAGACCTTCGTGGACAAACACCTCAACTGGCTTGCCATCGCTCTCGTCGTCCTCGGGGTCCTTGGTTTCTGGGCAGTCGGCCAGATGGGGGGCGCGTCGAGCGTGAAGATCGACCACGAGAAGTGCGACCGGCTCGTCGCCGAGCTCCAGTCCGGCGACATCGAGACGAGAAAGGCGGCCGACCTGGAGCTCCAGCAGTCCACCGGACACTACGCCGGTTTCCGTCCCGCGGCCGACTCCGAGGAGCGGGCGCGCGGGATCGAACGCTGGCAGGAGTGGCTCGCGGAGCGGCGCGAGGCGGACGGCGAGAGGTGACGCTTCCGCTCGCGATCTCCGTTTTCGGCGCCGCCGCCGCCGGCCCGGAGGTCCTCGCGCTCGCCGAGCGAGTCGGGCGGCAGATCGCCCGAGCCGGGGCGGTCCTCGTCTGCGG
>JACQVV010000321.1 GCA_016209595.1 Planctomycetota bacterium | reverse complement strand
CGGATTCGTTCTCGACGTAGAGGTGCCCCTCCGATTCGACCTTGTTGATGACGAGCGCGCCGGTCGCGGTCACCATGGCCGAGGGCGGGAGGAGGTTCGTGTTGTAGTCGGGGCTGTTGATCGTGATGAGCTTGACCGAGCCCTGCTGGAGCTCGATCTGCACCGTCTTCTTCTTCCGGTCCACCCGCACGAGGAGGACGGACGCGGGCTTCATCACGAAGATCGAGCCGTTATCCAGGAAGATCTCGCAGGTCGAGTCGGGCCCCGTCCGCCACCAGTCGAGGTTGAAGACGGGCCAGACGTCGTTCGCCGCGAGGTCGCAGGGGATGAAGTCCCTGTCGTTCTCCCGCTTGAAGGCGACCTCGCCGGTCGCGTTCCTCGTCTGGCCGACCTGCTCGGCGGCCCGGGACTCCGTAATGAGGTCCGGCACGGAGGGCGCCGAGCAACCCACGAGGAGGAGCGCCAGGAAGACTCGGGACGGGTTCATGCGCATCACCTCCGACCGCCGCCGGCGCCCGGGGCTTCAAGCGCCAGCCTGAAACCAATATGCCCCGCCCGCGTCGTCGGGTCCAGGAAATTCCGGCTGGCGCAGCGCCCGAAGGGGTCCCGGTTGACGAAGCTCCCGCCCCGGACGACTCGCCACCTCCCGCCGGACGAGGAATCGGTCCACTCCGCGGCGTTTCCGGCGAGGTCGAGGACCCCGTAGACGCTCCGGTCGGTAGGGATCGACCCGACCGAGGCAAGCCGCGGCATGGCGGCGAAGAATTCGATCGGCGCCACGTTGGCAAACTTCTCATCGAAACGGTTCCCCCAGGGATAGATCCGGCCGTCGGCGCCGCGGGCCGCCTTTTCCCACTCCAGGTCAGAGGGGAGCCGGTAGGGGCTCCCCTCCTTCGCGGACTTCCACGCGGCATACGCCCTAGCGCTCTCCCACGAGACGTCCGTCACCGGCCAGTTCGGATCGAGATGGGCTTCCTCGACGAGATAGGCGTCTCGACCCGAAGTGCCGAAGTAGGGATGTCCCTGATCGTCGGCGAGGCGCGGCATGTGCTCCTTCACGTTCTCGGGTTTCTCGAGCGCCAGGTCTTTCAGGAAGAGCACGTACTCGGCGAGCGTCACCTCGCGCCGGGCGATCCAGTAGTCGGGCAGCCGGACCTGCCTCCCCTCCAGCGACTGGAAGGCCCCCGCGTCGCCCCCGGCCTGGAAGAGCCCATCCGGGACGTAGGTCATCCCGTCGGGGGCCTCGCCCGCCAGGGGGATGCGGACGTGGAGCTCGAGCTCCTGGTCGCGGTCGAGGAAGAAGGGGACGAGGACCGGTTCCCCCGACCCCCCTCCCTCGAGCCGTACGAGGTAGCTCCCCCGTCCGAGCGTGGAGGGACCGAGCGGCGTCCTCCCGAGGAGCTCCCAGTCGCCGGGGACGAGACGTCCGGTCTCGCCGTCCGGTTCGATTCGCGCGAGGAAGCAGTCGGCGCCGGCCGGGTCGCTCGCGACCGCGAGCCGCCCGCGCGGTTCGAGCCTCCGCGCGGTCTCCCCTTCGGGTCCGTCTTCCGACACGATGAGGTTCGCGAGCAGGTGAACCATGTGCCCCTCGCCGCGCCGCTCGGCGGCCAGGTATCGGGAGAAGAGGATCGTCCGGCGGTTCTCGCGGGCGAGCTCGTTCTCGGGGGTGAGAGCAAGGACGCGCGAGTACCCCTCGAAGGCCTGGTCGTAGAGCGGTTCGACCTCCTGGCGCGCCGCGGCGAGCTTCCGTGCGAGCTCGGCGGCCTTCTCGTCCGCCCGGTCGAGGATCGCCCTCTCGAGCTGCCGCGCGAGCTGGCTCGCCTCGTCCTCGAGGGCCTTGCCCTTCCGGAAGGCATCGTTGGCGGGCTCCAGCAGCCGCGCGGCCTGGGTGCGATTGATCTCGAGGGCCCTGCGCTGGGCCTCCCGCTCGGCCTCTTCCTCGATCCGGCGCTCCAGCACCGCGAGCCGTCCGATCGCCTCGCGGTTCTCCGGGTCGAGGAGGAGAACCTGAGCGTAGACGCGGCGGGCCTCCTCGAGATCGTTCCCTTTCTCGTACTCGACCGCGTGGGGAAGAAGCTCGCGGGCGCGGGCGCGGTCGGCAAGGGTTTTCGCACGGGCGGCCTCCTCGCGGCGCCTGTCCTCGATCCTCTGGTCGAGGACGGCCGCGCGGCTCGCCGCTTCCACGTGGCCTGGGTCGAGGACGAGGACCTGGTTCCAGCGGTCGCGGGCGTCGCCCAGCCGGTCCTCGCGTTCCAGACGAACGGCCTCGCCGGCGAGTGAGGCGACTTGCTCCCTGCGAACGAACTCCTGCCGGACGAGAATCCCCGCCACCACGCACGCCGCGGCGAGCACCGTGAAGGCGGCCGCGACGGCAGGCTTGTGCCGCCGGGCCCACTTCAGGAGTCGCTCGAGCGCGGAGTACGGCCGTGCGGCGATCGGCTCGTCTCGCGCGAAGGCATCCAAGTCGCGCGCGAGATCCGCCGCGCTCTGGTAGCGCCGGTCGGGCTCCTTCGCCAGGCACTTGAGGCAGATCGTCTCCAGGTCGCGCGGCACTTCGGAGCGCATCTTTCGCGGCGGGGTCGGGTCGTAGTTGACGATCAGGTTCACGAGCTCGACCAGGGTCTGCGGCTTTCGCTCCAGGAAGGGCGCGCTCGCGGTGAGCATCTCGAAGAGGATCGTGCCGAGCGCGTAGACGTCGGAGCGGACGTCGATCCGCGCCAGGTCGCCGTTCGCCTGCTCGGGCGACATGTAGGCCGGCGTCCCGACCGGGAGGCCCGCACGCGTGATCCGGCTCTCCGCCTCCAGGTCGCGGGCGATCCCGAAGTCGGTGATCCTCGGCTCGCCTGCCTCGTCGAGGAGGACGTTCTTCGGATTGAGGTCCCGATGGATGATCGCCCGCTGGTGCGCATAGTGGACCCCTCGCGCGACCTTGGAGAGGACATCGACCGCCTCGCGAACCGGGAGCGGTCCCGTCTTCTTGATCCGCTCGGCGAGCGTCGTTCCCCGGACGAGATCCATCGTGAAGAAGTGGTGTCCGTCGATCACGCCGACCTGATGGACCGAGACGATGTTCGGGTGGTTGAACTTCGCCGTGGCGCGCGCCTCCCGTTCGAAGCGCTCGATCTGCTCCCGCGTGGCGGCCGGGCCGGCGAGCAGCATCTTGAGCGCGACCTCGCGCCCCAGGGCGGGGTCCCGCGCGCGCCAGACGACGCCCATCCCGCCCATGCCGAGACGCTCGATCAGCGCGTAGGGTCCGAAGTCTTTTCGCGGTTCTCCAGGCGGTGGGCCCTCCACCCGCCGAGGCGAGGGGGAGTCGGGCACGGAGGGTGCGTGCGTGCGCTCGCTCGAGGCCGCCTGGGTCCGGCCGATCTCCACCATCGAGTCGTCGCCCATCGGCGCCTGGCAGACCGGACAGGTCGCGAGATCCGACCGGTTGGGTTCCCCGCACGCGCGGCAGAGGCGGATCTTCGTCCTCAGGAACTCGGAGACGCGCACGATCCCTTCCGGATCGGCCTCGCCTCGCGCGAGGAGCAGGTCCTCGATGGGAGGAACGGCGCCCCTGGCGTCGAGCGCCCGCAGGCACTCGGCGAGCGCGCGCTCGACCGACGGGGCTCCGGCCGCGCCCATTCGCACCAGAAGCTTGGCGACGAGTTCCAGCCGCTTCCGTTCGAATGGACCGTTGGCGGGCAACGCTATCTTCCTGTCGTCCAAGGAACTCGGAATGAGTCTAGTCCCGGATCGAGCTCCCGGTCAACGGAAGAGCTCGCGTTGACAAGTTCCTCGCGCGGCCGCTAGGATCTCGGCGTGAGCTCGCGCGCCGCCGTTTTCGCAGCCCGCCGCTGGTATCCCCCGGCGGAGCGCGCCTGCCGCGACCAGCTGCGGGAGATGCTTTCGGGCACCGAAGAACTCCTCCCGCGGGAGCTCCCGCGCGCGCCGGTGGGGGGCCTCGCGCCTCATGCCGGTTGGGTCTATTCGGGGAAGACCGCGGCGGCCGTTTTCCGGGCCCTTGGGGAAAGGGTGCGGCCCCAGGCGATCGTCTTCTTCGGCTCCGTGCACGTGCCGGGCGTGGATGCCCCGACGATCTGGGACGGCGGCGCATGGGAGACGCCGATCGGCCCCATGGAAGTCGCGCGAGATCTGGTCGAGGCGATCCTCGCCCGGTGCCCCGACGTCGTCGCGGACGAGGAGCCGCACCGGGAGGAGCACTCGGTCGAGGTCCAGCTCCCTTTCGCCCGCCACTACTGGCCCGACGCAGGCGTGGCGGTCCTCATGGTGCCGCCCGACGAGCGTGCGCCGGGCGTCGGTCGGGCCGCCGCCCGTGCGGTTCGGGAGCTCGGCCTTTCCGCGATCGGAGTGGGCTCGACCGACATGACCCACTACGGGCCACGCTATGGTTTCACGCCGAAGGGCGTGGGGGCCGAGGCCCACCGGTGGGTAACCGAGGAGAACGACCGCCGCATGATCGAGCGGATTGCGGCGCTCGACTCGGCCGGCGTGCTCGCGGAGTCCCGCGAGCGGCACAATGCGTGCAGCGCGGGCGCGATCGCGGCGGTGCTCGCCTTCGCGTCGGAGCTCGGAGCCCGCCGTGGCACGCTCCTCCACTACACGACGAGCCACGACGCGCGCCCCGCCGGTCCGCCGGTCGACTTCGTCGGCTACTCCGGGTTTGTGTTCGCGTGACGGAGCATGCGACGGGGCCCGCCAACCCCACCTCCGATCGTCCTTTCACCGGCCCGGCCGTGCCCGAGGCCGAGGGGGAGCCCATCTCGAGGGACGTGACGATCGTCATCGTCGAGGACACGGCGGCCCACCGGGTACTCCTGAAGCAGGGCCTGTCGCGGGACTACGCCAACATCGTGGAGTTCTCGTCGGCGCCCGAGGCGCTCGACTACGTCAAGGCGCACACGGTGGACCTCGTCATCAGCGACTACATGATGCCCCGAATGGACGGGGTCGAGTTCCTCCGGCGGATCAAGACAGAAGTGGATCGGGAGCTCCCGGTGATCGTCGCGACGGCGTTCAGCTCGATCGAGAACGCGGTGGATGTCTTCAAACTCGGCGCGAGCGACTACATCCCCAAGCCATACAACTTCAAGCAACTCCTCCTCTCGATGGAGAAGCTCCTCCGCGAGAGGAGGCTCGTCCTGGAGGTCCGGCGACTCCGCCGGGAGCTCGAGGAGATCCGGCGGCCCGACCGGCCGATCGGCAAGGCACCCGCGTTCGTGGCGCTGCTGTCGCGCGCGCGCGCCGTCGCGTCCTCCGCGGCAAGCGTCCTCATCACCGGCGAGCCCGGAACCGGGAAAGACCGGATCGCTCGCGAGATCCATCTCCTTTCTCCCCGGCGGGACGGACCGCTCGTGCCGGTGAACTGCGCCGCGCTCCCCGAAAACCTCCTGGAGAGCGAGCTCTTCGGCCACGAGAAGGGGGCGTTCACGGGCGCGGACACCGAGAAGAAGGGGCTCGTCGAGGCGGCCCAGTCGGGGACGCTCTTTCTCGACGAGATCGGGGCGATGCCCGCCCCCCTCCAGGCGAAGCTCCTCCACCTCCTTCAGGACGGCTCGTACCGGCGCGTCGGATCGACGGTCGCGCGCCAGGCCAACGCCCGCATCGTCTCGGCCACGAACGGAGACCTGACCAGGATGGTGGCGGAGGGGAAGTTCCGCTCCGACCTCTACTACCGGCTTCTCGTGGTCCCCATCGTCGTTCCGCCCCTCCGGGAGAGGAAAGAAGACGTGCCGCTTCTCCTCCACCACTTCATGGAGATCTACGCCCGCCGCGACGGCAAGAAGCTCAAGGGGTATTTTCCCGAGGCGATGCAGGCCATCCTTGCCTACGACTGGCCGGGAAACGTCCGGGAGCTCGAGAACTTCGTCGAGCGGACCGCGGCGCTCGCCCCTCCCGACGAGGAGTGGAGCAACGAAACGCCCCTGGCGACGGCGTCGCCCGTCGCGGCTTTCGCCCGGCCCGCGGAGGAAGGGGTGAGCACCTTCGCAGACGAGAAGAAGCAGGTCGTCGAGAAGTTCGAGCGCGAGTACCTCATCCGGGTCCTCGCCGCCGCCGGCGGGAACGTCTCGAAGGCGGCCGACATGGCCGACAAGAACCGAAGCGAGTTCCACAGCCTCTTGAAGAGGTACGGGCTGAAGTCGAAGGACTTCAAGAAGGGCGGGGCGGGCGAACCGGACGAGGACTAGCCTCTACTCCGCGAGCTCGTCCTCCCCTGGTCTGGGCTGGATCGCCGTCGAATCGGGGAGCCCGGGGTACTTGCCGCCCTCCAGGAACCGGGCGACCGAGGCCATCTCCTCCTGGAAATCCTCCTCGCCCGTGGAGTACTCCGCCACGAGATTCCGCACGAGCTCCGCGTAGACGCCGCGCGCCCGGCAAATGTGGTTGTTCACCTGGCTCACGGGCTCCCCGATCTCTGCCGTCTCGAAGACCTCCTTGACGAAGTTCCAGATCTCGGACAAAGACGGGCTCTCGTTGAGGAACTCGACCTCTCGCTTGACCGTCTCGACCATCGACTGTCCTCTTCCACGCCGAACGCGACACGCCATCGTCACTTCCCGAAGGCGCTCTTCGGGTGCGCCGCCTCGTAGGTCCTGCGAGAACGGCAAGCCTCTTCCCAGCGTCCGGCCGCCTCGTAGGCCTCGGCGAGCCGGAGGTTGACCTCGGGGTGCTCGCGAACGAGTTCCTCGGACCGCGCGGCCTCCGCGAGCAGGACCGCGGCCTCCGGAAGCCCGAGGGCGAGGAGGCACGAGCCAAGGAAGAAACGCGCCCTCGAGCTCTCCGGCGCGAGCGCCAGCGCTCGATCGAGATGTTCTCTCGCGCCCCGCGGATCGTCCATATCGAGGCGGAGTCGCCCGAGCGAGAGCCGCAGCAGGAAGTCCTCCGGGCTTGCCACGGCGGCGCGCTCGAAAATCGAGAGCGCCGCATCTCGAGAACCTTTCTTCCACTCGATCCAGCCCAGGAGGTACTGGGCGCGGGGGACCCGGGAGAGACCCGGGGCACGCTCGAGCTGCACGCGCGCAAGGCGCCAGGCACCCCGCCGCAGGTTCTCCTCGGCGATCCGGATTGCGGCCGCCTGCCGGCCTTCTCCTCCTCCCTTCACGTCCAGGTACACCAGGAGTCCGTTCGAGGCATCGAGGATCGCCGAGACGTTTCCGGACCCGTCGGACGTGATGCGATCGAAAGGCGCGCGGAACTCGGCGATCGGCCGATCGTCCGTGTTGGCCTGGGCATCCGCGCAGAAGGCCGCGAGCTCGAGCGGTCCCAGGACGCACCGGCCCATCAGCCTCTCCGCGGATGCCATGCCGGCCGCGAGGAGGTCCGCGCGGACTTCACGGCGCGCCAACCTGGCGGTGACGCGATCGATGTCGAGCCGGAACGGCCGGGCCGACCCGAGAAGGACGACGCCCGAGCGGCAGTGGAAGACATAAGTTGCGGGGAAGACCTGCTGGAACGCGGCGAGGAGAGCGCGGAACACCTGCCCCGAGATCGCATCCGATTGGATCCACTGGCAGAAGAGCCCTCGCGGATCGAGGCGGTCTTTGGCCTCCCGGTAGCAGTCGAGGGTGAAGAGGCTCGAGGCTCCCGAGACCCAGGGATGCGAGGGCTGGGAGATGATGACGTCGAATCGGTCAGGCGACCGCCGCAGATAGTCGCGCCCGTCGCCCGTGACCGGGCGGAGGCGCTTGTCGAGGAGCGGGTCCCCCTGGGAATGCGGGAAGAAGCCCGAGGCTTCCCACACGTGCTCCTCGATCTCGACAGCGGTCACGCTCCGGACGGGATGCGTGAGGACCGATCCGACCGTGGTCCCGGACCCGTAGCCCACGACAAGCACGTCTCGAGGCTCCTCGGCGAGGAGAAGAGGCGCCTGGCCGAGGAAGACCTCGGTCGATCGGTCCCATGGACCGGACTGTCCGTTCCCGTCGACCTTGAGATAGGTCCCATCGTCCGGCCAGCTCTCGACCGTCACGGTTCCGGCCAGCCCCTCCCTCTCGTAGAGGAGAGTCCGGCGGGAATGCCACTCGATGAAGGCTTCCCGGTCGGTCCAGCTCTCGGGGTGCGAGCTCCGGTACACGCCGGCCGACAGGATCGCGGGAGCCGATGACGGCACAAGCCAGGATACGAGCACGATCCCGAGGACCGCGAACGGCGCGATCGCAAGCCGGGCGAGTCGGGGTTCGCCCGGTGAGAGCGAGAGGGCAAAGGCGGCGAATAGGCCGGTTGCGGCGGCAAGGCGCAGCGTGCCATAGGTGCCCAGATGAGGGATCGCGACGAGCGCGGCGAGTAGACTGCCGGCAATCGCTCCCAGCGTGTTGGCGAACCACGCCGCGCCGATGTCACGTCCCCGGGATTGGCGGAGCGGGGAGATCGCCCGCACGGCGAGCGGGAACGTCGCCCCCAGGAAGGTGCAAGGCAGGAGCATCGTTGCCGCGGACAGGACGACCTCGAGCGTGAGGAGGGCCGCGGGTGTCCGGAAGTAGTCCTGGTGGAGGCGGTAGTAGAGGTAGGGAGTCTCCTCGAAGTACAGGACCCCGGCCGCGATCGCGATTCCCAGGACGCCCTGGCAGATCGCGAGGAGGAAGAGGGGGCGCCGCGTCCGGCCCGCCCGGCGGGCGACGAGACCCGATCCGAGCGCGACACCCGCGAGATAGGCGGCAAGCATCGCCGAGAACGACTGGACGGTCGGGCCGATCACGTGGACGAGAAGGCGCGTCCAGGTCACCTCGCAGGCCATCCCGACGGCGCCGGAAGAGAACGCCACCGCGAGCCCCATCCTCCGAGACCAGTTCGGCGCATCTCCTCCAGTTGCTGGAGCCGGGGCCGCCGCGCGGGCGGCGGACGCCGCCCTGGCCAGGAAGAGGGCGAAGAGCCCGATCCCGATCGAGACGGCTCCGGCAAGGCGTGCCGTGCTCAGGAACCCCAGACGTTCGACGAGAAAGAAGCCCGCCCCGAGCGTTCCCAGGATTCCCCCGGCGGTGTTCAGCCCATAGAGTCGCCCGACGGCGCTCCCGGGGCCTGGGCCGGGCGAGCTCAGGAACCTGGAGACGGCGGGAAGCGTCCCTCCGAGGAGCACCGTCGGCGCGAGGAGGGCCACACCCCCGGCGATGAACCGTGGCAGCAGGTAGAAGATGGGGCCAAGGTTCGACCCGGGTTCGGCAAGGGGAAGAAGCGACGTGCCCGCGGCGAGAAGAGAAGGAACGGCGAGGGACGAAACGCCCGCGCCGATTTCGAGCCATCCGTAGAGCCTGAGCGGACTCCTGCTACGGTCCGCGATCCTGCCGAAGACGAGCCCCCCCAGGGCAAGCCCCCCCATCGTCGCCACGAGGACGCACGCGACGGCGGGCGTCGTCGCCCCGAAGAGGAGCAGGCACCACCGGAGCCAGACGACCTCGAGAACGAGGGCCGACCCGCCCGACAGGAAGAAGATCGCGCCGATCGGGCCGGCGAGAGAGCGCGTCACGTAGCTGTGATCCTGCCGAGTCGCGCAGGCTACATCCCCATCCCCATGTCGTCGCCCATGTCATCCCCCATGTCGTCGCCCATGTCATCCCCCATGTCGTCGCCCATGTCATCCCCCATGTCGTCGCCCATGTCATCCCCCATG
>JACQVV010000320.1 GCA_016209595.1 Planctomycetota bacterium | reverse complement strand
CGGAACACGCTCACGGTCACGAAACACGAACACGTGGCCGTGGACCGTGGTCGTGAACCGTGGTCGTGGACCGTCATCGATTCGCCCGCGCGAACTTGACTCATTCGTCAACATGTTCCCCCTTCTAGCGATCTAGCGAAGGGTTCCTAGACCGTGAACGACTCCCCGCAGCCGCAGTGGCCCTTCGCGTTCGGGTTCTGGAAGACGAACCCCTTCCCGGACAGGCCGCTCTGGAAGTCGACGGTGACTCCCTTGAGGTAGATCGCGCTCTTGATGTCGAGATAGCACTCGAACCCGTCGACGGCGATCACGTGATCTCCCGTCCGCTTCTGGTCGAAGCCGAACCTGTAGGAGAAGCCCGAGCAGCCCCCTCCGGCCACCGCGATCCTGACCCCGAGCCCCTGGTTTGTGGCGTCCTGGGCATAGAGATTCTTGATTTCCTGCTGCGCCTTCTCGGTGAACGCGACCAGAGGCGGTTCTTCGTGGCTCGCGGTACCGCAGCAGGAGGAGCCGCCCTGGGTCCCCACCTTCGCTACATTCTGTGTCTGTTCGGCCATGTTTTCCTCCCGGGAATTCTTTGTGACAGAGTAACTAGAGTAGTTGGACCCAAGTATACTTTCGCCATGCGTACACTCCAACAGGATTTCGCCGTGCCCACTCGAGAAGCCTTGGAGCAACACCGCGCCGTGCGCGAAAACGCCGGCCGCGCCTGGCGGGACGACCTTGCCGTGCTCGCGGCCCGCGGGAGGGACGCGGCTATCTATCTCCACGCCCAGACCACGAACGACGTCCACGCCCTGGCCCCCGGATGCGGCCACACAACGGCCACCCTCCGGCCCAAAGCGGAGATCGTCGCGGTCTATTCCCTGCATCGGCTCGGCGACGACTACCGCATCGTCGTCGATCGCGCCCGGAAGGATGCGCTCCTCGCCCGGTTCGAGAAGTACCACATCATGGAAGAAGTCGACTTCGCGGACCTCTCGGGAGAGCTCCGGGTCCTATCGCTCCAGGGGCCGCGCGCTCTCGCCATCCTCGCCCTCGCATTCCCGGACGCTGCCTGTCCCGCCCAGGATGAGGGGATCGCGGCATTCCCGGCCGGCGGACCGGGCGCCTTCGCGGTCCGCTCGACCCACACGGGCGAGGACGGTTGTCTCCTTGCCTGCGCCGAGTCCCGAGCAGACTTCGTTCTGGACCGACTCCTGGAAGCCGGGGCAGGGAGCGGAATCGCGGAGGTGGGCACCGAGGCGCTGGAGATCCTCCGGATCGAGGCAGGCCTCCCGCGCTTCGGGGCGGACTTCGATGAGGAGACCATCCTGCCCGAGACGGGCATCGAGTCCCGGGCCGTGAGCTATGCGAAAGGCTGCTACACCGGCCAGGAAGTCATCGCGAGGGTCAAGACCTACGGGGCGGTCGGGCGGGCCCTCCTGGGCCTTCGCTTCTCGGGCACGAACCTGCCTCCGCCCGGTGCAGCGATCCAGGTGGACGGGAAGGACGCGGGCCGGATCGCGAGCGGAGTCATGAGCCCGAGCCTCGGCGCGCCGCTCGCCTTCGCTTATCTCTCCCGCGAGCTCCGGGCCGCCGGCCGGACGATCCGCTTCCATGCCGCGGGCCGGGACCATGAGGCCACCGTCCTCGTCCCGCCGTTCTATTCCAAGGGGGAGGGAAGAGGCCCCCTCCCCCTTCCCACCGCCGGGACTCCCTCTGCGAGGCAAGGATCGTGTCAGCGGCCCCTACCCCGTCAGCGGAGCGCGGCTCGCGAGACGCAGGACGAACGGCGGGAAGATCCGCGCTCCGAGGTCGTGCCGGCGCTTCAGGGAGAGGCCGAGCTCGCCCAGGCGGAGCGCGCTCTCTCCATGTTTCGCGAGGTCCTCGCGATCGACCCCCGGGACCACCTCGCGAGTTTCGGCCTGGGAAGAGGCCTCTTCGAGCTGGGACGCCCCGAAGAGGCTCTTCCTTATCTGGAGGCGGCCGCCGCGATCCGTCCCGACCACTCGATCGGCTACGTGACGCTCGGGAGATGCCTGGAACGGCTCGGCCGGACCCACCGCGCCCGCGAGGTCTGCGAGAAGGGAATCGCCGTCGCCACGCGCCGCGGCGACCTCCTGCCCCTGGAGGAGATGCAGCGTCAACTGGCGTCCCTTCCGCCGTAGGGGGGGGTGCGGTTCTCATCTTGGGCCGCGGCTGGCTATTCCCCTTTCGGCTCGGGCGCCGGCCGATCGACGCCTGCCGCTCCGGGCGCAGTGCGGCATACGTTGCGAACGTTCGATTGGATAACGTCGCGAACGCTAGCGAGATGAACGACCTGCTGGCGCGGGGCGAGACCGATCGCCGCGGCATGTTCCCGAGGCTCGAGGAGCTCGACAGCGCTTCAAGCCGCCTCGAGTCACGTTTCGGCCTGGACGCGATCCCCGAGGAACCGGGCATCCTGCTCATCCGAGGTCCCTGGCGGTACGGCGAGAGCACATGGCTCGAACGGGAGCTCCGCCGGACGGTCGACGATCACGGCTCGGGCGGAGGGGCAATTGTCCGAGTACGTCCCGGCCATAGTGTGGGACTGGAGGAAGTCGACCCTGCCGCGCCCGCCCATGGAGATCAGCGGCGAGCGAGTCATCGTTCGGCCGGATCGACGACTGCTCGCGGCGTTCTCCCGACCCGTCGCCCGACTCTTCGGCGATGGCTGCGGCCACCATCGGGCCGTTCTGGAGGCCGTCGCCTTCCGACTGGGGGTGGACCTCGACATGGTTCTCATTCCCGGGGCTCGCCTACGAGCCGGAAGCCGGTGCTCTCGAGCGTCGTGTTCGTGCCTGAGTCGCTGCGGGCAGAAGTCATGGACCAGGGGCGGGTTCCGGCAAACCATCCACCGCGCACGTACGCGCGGCCTCCCTCGAGATCGGTCCCGGTCCATTCACGGACCCCGTCCGCCATGCCGAGGATCCCGAAAACGCTCGCTCCGGCGGGGCGGGCGTCCACCAGGCTCCACGGCACGCGCCCGGCCGCATCGCGATTCTCGCGGCAGCTCGCTCGCTCGCCGTCCCATCCGTCACCCCAGGGAAAGACCCGTCCTCCCGCACCGCGAGCGGCGAGCTCCCACTCCTCGTCGGTGGGGAGCCGGTAGGACCACGACTGCCCCTCCCCGGGACGACCCGCGAGCCAGCCGGCGAACCGCTCGGCGAGCTCTCGGCTCACGCCCGCGATCGGCATCCTCGGATCGTATCCGTCGATCCCGACGAGTTCCTGCGAGACGAGAAGGCGTGCCTCGCGCCCCGTGACGTGTCTCGGCAGGTAGGGAGCGAGCCGCTCGCCGGAGAGACCGCTGGCTCGAAGGTCGGTCAGGAAAGCAAGGTAGTCGCCCAGCGATACCTCGGTCCTCCCGATGAAGAAACCCCGTTGCAGTCGCTGAACGCTGTACGCGCCGGCCCCGGGGCCTCGTCCCCCGCGCCGGTAGCGGCACCCCGGTACGTACACGAAGTCGCCAGGAGGGAAAACACCAGGCCAGTCCGGTTCCCATTCGAAGAACTCTCCGCGCGAGAGGAGGACCGGATGGCGGACCTCGTGCACGCCGTCTTCGAGGACGATCACGTGCTCGCCGGCCGCGACCTTGAGGATCTCGCCGGCGTGGATTCCCCGCCCTGCGCCGAGCCGCAGGGCCGGGCCGTCCTTCTCGACCGGGTGGATCCGGGCCGCCACTCCGGGGGGGACGGCCGAAACGACGAGCTTTGCGTCCGGCGAGAACTCGCCGACGGCCTTTGCGAGCCGATCGGCGTCGGGTGGGGATGCACTTCCAAGGAGGACGAGCAGGCGCTCGAGCGAAACCGCCGCGCGCCGCCAGGGATTCAGGACCTCGTGGAGGGCGCTTTCGAAGGCGGCTGGATCTCCCTCTCGGCCTGCCCCGAGCGAGGCGAGATGGTCGTGGAGGATTCGCGTCGCCGTCACGCGAGGCGTCGTCTCCGTCGAGAGTGTTCTCTCTTCCTCCAGCCGCGCGAGCGAGATGCCCGCCTCGACCTCGAGGAGGGTCGCGCCGGAGACGAGCTCGAGCGCCTCGTCCTCGATTCTCCGGGCCCTCTCCCTCTCGTCCGGCGCAGCTCCCGACCACCTCTCCTCCTCGCAAAACCTCCGGGCGCTCTCGAGCGCCCGCCCGGCCGCCTCGAGCACATCGGCGAACGGGACGGAAGCCTCCGCCTGTTCGTCCTCGATCGCATCCGACTCGCCCCGCAGGAATCTCTCCCGCCGAGCGTTCGACCGGGAGGCGGCGGCGGCAAGGGGTCTCTCGATCTCCCGGCTCGCTCGTGTGGCACGGTCCAGGTCCTCCTCGGCGTGATCGAGGAATCGGCTTCGCTCGCCCTGCTCGGCCTTCTCCTTCCACTCCTTCGCCTTGGCGCGGGCGATGGCTGTCGAGGCCCAGGCGAGTCCAAGGGCTCCGGCGAGGGCGAAAAGGAGGAGCGACGCGTACGGGTGGCGCCGGCCGACACGGAGCGCCCGGGAGACGAGCGGCGAGCGCGCCCCCTCGATTTCCGCTCCGGAGAGCGCGCGCTCGACATCGTCGGCGAAGGACCGGACGTCGCGGTAGCGGCGGATCGGATCGGGGTCGATGGCGCGGCCGGCGATGGCGAGGAACGCACCGCCGGCACCAGGGAGGAGGCGCGCACGCCGAGGAGTGGGTGGCGGCGTGGGGCTCCCGACCACGATCGACGAGAGGAGTCTCCCGAGGGAGGCAAGGTCCCTTGCGCAGAGATCGCTCGGATCCCCGGCCGGAGGATCCATTCCCATCCCCTCGGCCCGCACATTGCCCCACGCGCCTCGGAGAGCCTCGGGCGATCCCCACCCCGTGAGCACCACCTCGCCGTGGGAGCCGAGCCGGACCGCGGCGAGCGAGAGATCGAGATGAGCGACGCCGAGGCGATGGGCGCGTTCGACCGCGCGGGCGGCCGAGCCGACGGCCGCGATCCAGGATCGACGATCCTCGGCGCTCGCCCTGCCCGCCACCCGGTCAGCCAGCGAGGCACCCGGTGGTGGCGCGACGATGAGGATGGGGTGCCCCGCAGGGTCGCACCCCGTATCGAAGAGGACGGGGGCGGACGGCCCGGCGATGAGCGAAAGCAGTCGTCCCGCTTTCTCCACCGCTTCCGGCTTGGTCTCGGGGAGAGAGCGGTGGACCTCGACGTCGCGGGAGACGTCGCGATCGAAGGCGAAGAGGACCTCGCGCCCCGCCTCGGTTCGATCGGGCCGGATCTTCTCGAGTCTCGGCTTGTCGGCCTTTCCTCCGGGAAGCCCGGAAAACCACCCGCTGATCGCGGTGACGATCTGCGGGAAGGGTGTGGGCGCCGCACCGCCCCGGCTGGCCGCGGTCTCGGCGGTTCGTCGGGGCGGGGCGGGCCTCGTCGTTCGATCAGCGGGGTCCGTGTCAAGGAGGGTTCCGGAGCTCTCGACGTCCTTCCCCAGGATCGTGGGTGCGGATTCCACGGCTTGCGACTCCGGGCCGATCTCGAGGAGGGTTCCGGAGCTCTCGACGTCGCTCCCCGCCTCCTCGGCCGGAGGTTCGTCCCATCCCAGATTCCTGGCCAGCACCATGAGCTGCCCCGGCGGCACGAGCCCGGAACCGAGGAGCGTGGCCAGGGGATCGGGGCCGAGCCCCCCGCGGCGGAGGGTCGCGGCCGCCTCCTCCGCGACGAGGCCCGCCTGGACGACTGCCCGGAGCAGGACTTCGCCTCGCCCACCGGGGGTTCCGGAATCGCTCGTGCCTCATCCCTCCTTTCGCGCGGAGCCCGCGTGTGAGATTGTGCCGCAGACGCCGCCCAGTTGCTTGACATCTCGATTCCTGCCGCCTAGCCTATCGGGGCGGGAAAGGGGGGCTCATGAAAAAGGGCTCTGTCCGGCGGTTGCTGTTTCTCCTGATCGCCGGCCTTCTGGGGGTGGGTCGGGTCGCGGCTCAGGGACCCTCGGAGTCCGGCTGGAGGCCCCTTCTCGGGGCCGATCCACAGTCCGGGCGGATGGTCGTCTCGGGGCAGACCGGTCTTTCGGACGGAGCCGAGCTCTCGGTCGTGGTCGAGTTCGAGGGCCATACGGTCCGTGCGAGCACGGTCTACGCGCTCTCGGACCGGTTCGAGGTTCCGCTCCGCGGCGAGGTGCTCCTGCCGGGACGCTACCGGATCGGACTCGGCTTTTATCCCGACGACCAGGATCCTCGCCTTCGGGACGCGCTTGGAGCGATCACGGAGTCGCACCGCGAGGTCGAGATTTTCGTCGGCGATGAGGCGGCGCGAGAGAAGGCTATCTCGGAGGAGCGAGGTTTCCACGAGGTCGCGCTGGCGCGGGCGACCCGCGCGTTCGACGATCTCATCGGGGAACTCCTCCAATACGGCGAATTCCGGCCCGCTCGGGACAGGAGACCCAACGAACCACCGTGCACATACGTCGTCACGCCCGCGACCAAGGAAGAGCACTCGTTCGATGCCGCCCTCTACTTGAGCTTCTACTGGAAGTGGAAAGAGGGAGTCGGGCAGCTGGCCGCCGAGCTCGATCGCTACCGGCTGGAGCGTGTGGGTCTCTTCGACCCCGACGCGAACGAGAAGATCCGCCGCATCGTGACCGGACTGGGTGCCGCCGGGCGCGGCTTCTCCTGCGATCTTCTCCGGGCACACGGAGCGGCGCCTCCTCGGGAACTCCTCCCGTCCGAACCGGACAACCTGGTTAGGCCCGAGCATCGGGTGGTGCAGCTCCGGCGCGACCTCGCGCGGGCGCGGGTCCGCGTGGCGGGGGGGGATGTTGCGCGGGCGGAGCGGCGACTCGTCGCGGAGTCGATCCTGGCGTACCAGGGTCTCCTGGAGGATCTCTCGAGCTTTCTTGCTCTGAAAACACAGCCGGCCGCGGAGTGGCGGGCGGACTGGGAGCGAAGGCTCGACCTCGCCCGGATGCACGACCAGGACTCTGTGGTGGTCTTCCAGACGTTTCAGGACGGGGCGCGGGAGCTCCAGGGATTCGCGGACGCCCTTCTCGGCGCGAGCCGCTCGGGAGGGGAGGCCGAACTCGCGGCGATCCGGGAGGCTCTTCGCGCTCTGGAGGAACGATGTGTCGGGCAAGAGGAGGGCGACAAATGAAGAAGGGTTCCGCGCTCATCGTCGTCGTCGGCGTGCTGGCCGTCCTCTGCTTGATGGCCCTCGCCTTCGCCCGCTTCAACAGCCTCGAGCGGGACGGCGCGCGGTCGTACCGCCACAGGCTCACGGCCAGCCTGGCGGCAGAGGCCGGGATCGAGGAGGCGATCGCCCGGCTGCGCTCCGGCGAGGGGAGGAGGCCCTGGACCTCGATGGGCGACCCCTGGATCTATCGCGGGAACGATGTGAAGCCGCTTTCGCCGGGACACGGCGTCCCCCTGACGTCGGCTCTCTATCCCTCGTTCGCCCTTGACGAACCGCTGCGGGGTTACGTCGTGTCGGGGGTCGTCCCGCCGTCGCCGGGTGGTGCGGAGGCCGAGGATCTCGCCGCCGGCTACAAGATCCGGGTTTTCGACACTCAGGGTCAGATCAACCTCAACGATCCTCATCCACGTCTCGACAAGATCCTCGACTCGCTCGGCAAGATGATCGAGGTGGACACCGGCCAGCCCGATCCCGTGGTCGGCGCCCGCTACACGGACGCCGCGGGGAAGCGCTGGAAGGGCGGTGCGGCGATCGTCAAGTACCGGGATGCCCAGCCGGGCGGTTTGATCCAGGACAAGGCTGACATCGCCGGCGTGCTGGGGCAGACTGCCGCGGGAATGGACGCCTACCGTAATCTTGCCGACTATGTGACCGTGCGCTCCTGGGCGAACGAGAAGGTGATCGTTCCCCAACCCAGGAACCAGCGGAGCGCGACTTTCGCGGTCGAGCTCGCGGTCCGCCACCCCGTCGACGTCAACACCGCCTCCTACCCCGTGCTCGTCTCCCTGCTGAACGGCCTGAGGGGGTTCCGGCACGTCGTCGCCCCGGGCGGGATCGTCCCCGTGGCGTCGCCGGGGAAGCCGCCCCTCTACCAGCCAGTTCTCTATCGCAAGCAGCGAACCGCAGCGATCTCGTTCGACCAGGCCCGTGCGATCGGGGCGGCGATCCTCGTCTGCCGAGGGATCGCGCCTGGGGAGGGCGCGAGCTACGAGGGACCGTACACGACCTGGAGCCAGTTCGACGCCTTCGTCGACGCCCTGCCTGGCGAGATCGCGACGAACCGCAGAGCCGAGCTTGCGGCGATCTACCCCGACGCCGTGGCTCGCCTGGAGGCTCTCACACCCGGGCAGCTCGACGTGCTGAAGTCGAACGCCAACCCCAATAGCTGGCTCAACCGGTACCACCCCGACGCCGCGCGCTACCGGACCGTGGACAAGGGGGACCTGGACACCTGGTCGATGGAGTTCTGCTTCTCCTCGATGGGCTACTACGAGATCACCTCCGAAGGGCTCGTCCTCGACAGGGAGGGCGGCCTCCTGGCGAGGCACGCGGTCAGGGTCGAGGCGAGGCTCTTCGACTGCCTCCATCTCACGCACCAGGCGGACCTCGAGGATTTCCGGGAGTCGCTCCCCGCGGAGGGCACGGAGACCTTCCCCGAGTCGATGGCCGACTACGGGGTTCCTTCGCAGGCCGACGGGTACGTCCAGCTCCACTCTCGGCCAGGCAAGGTCCACCAGTTTTCAGGCAGGCCGGCCACGTTTGCCTCGTCGTTCACCGACAAGCTCAACGAGGACAAGACGAAGATCTACGCCGCGCACTACGACGCCAAGGAGGAGGGAGAGTCGGTCCACGCCGGATCGGATCTCCTGGTGGACGGGCTCCGTTCGAACATGTACGTCCCGCGGTGCAGCGCCTGGCAGAACGTGGACTCGATCCTCAAGCGCGACAAGGGCACGATCGAGTTCTGGATCAAGATGGACCGGGATGCCGTGATCCCCGGGGAAGCCGTGGCGCCCGAGTTCCTCACCGATCCCGTCCTCCACTGGCACCACGAGGGCATCCCCGGACGCAACGGAAAGATGAGCCGGGGGCACGTGGCGACCTGGCTCGCGATCCATGGGACGACCGAGGACGACCCCGAGGGCGCAAAGCTCCACCTGCGCCGGATCTACTCGGAGTCGCTCGCACGGTACGTCGAGGCGGACGAGGACGCTCGAGAGGGCACGTACGGAATCCGGGCGGGGATGGACGAGGGCATGTTCGGCAGCGGCGTGAGCAACGACGACGAGAACGGCACCGACTTCGGAACTGAAGAGGATGGCGAGCGCCCCGGCTACGCGACGCCACCGAACGAGGTCAATCAGGCGATCAGTCCCTTCGACCTCTCGCTCACGATGATCGACGCGCCGATCGACTGGAAGGCCGGGACCTGGCACCACGTCGCGCTCACCTGGACGAGATCGATGGATGCTCGCCTCTACGTGGACGGCGTGGAGGCGACCGATGCGACCCAGCTCGACTGGGACGAGTACTTCCTGACGAGGCCCTTCGCGGGCATGACCTACCTCTTCCTGGGCGACTGGGCCATCCTGGGCGCCCGGCGCCAGCTGAACCAGCTCGATACCGGCACCAAGTGGGAGTGGAGCGGGAACTTCACGATCGACGACTTCAAGGCCTACGACCTCGTCGAGTACAACGCGGACTTCAGCCCACCGACCCGGTTCTCGCACAATCCCGCCAAGCCCGGGGCGTACTTCGCCAGGGTCCGTTTCCAGTCGGGAGCGAAGGGGTACAACCCGGCGCGGGCGACCCGGATCCTCTCGGTCGCCTGGACCGCCATCCTCCCGCCGAACTGGCCCGGAAGGGTCGAGGTCTCGCTCGATGCCCGCGACGGAGACGGGTGGATCGACTATTCGCAGGCGAGCCCCCTCGGGGAGGGCGCGCGAGTGGACCGGAGCGTCAATACGGCCGGATGGCTCGCGTGGCGGGTCGAGTTCCCGATCGATCCGACCGCCCTCCCGGTGAGCAAGCCCCTCTACGACTCGGCCGTCCTCGACGACCTGACCTTCTTCCTGGCCCTGCCGTCGGTGGAGATCCTCTCGTGGACCGAAAACTCCGACTAGGATGACCGAGAATCGGAAGCTCCTCCTCGGCCAGATCGCGGTCGAGAAGGGGCTTGTCACGCCCGATCAGATCGAGCGGTGCATGGAGATCCAGGCCGCTTCGCCGTCGCATCCGGGGCTGGGCCGGATGCTTCTCGAGCTGGGCTACATCAACCCGAGCCAGCTCCGGTTCCTCGAACACGAGCAGAAGGTCCGTCTCGACGAAACGGACGTGTTCCTGGCCCGCCCCAGGGGTAAGGGCCTCTTCGGGAGCCTCGCGGCCTCCTCGGGTTTCTGCGAGGAAAAGCACGTCCACGAGGCCCTCCGGCGCCAGGCGAGCTTTGCCGGCGAGGGAATCTCGAAGCGCATGGGAGAGGTCCTCGTCGAGCTCGGGTTTCTCTCCACGTTCCAGGTCCATCAGGTCCTCGAGAAGCAGACCCGCCGGATCCTCGCGTGCGGGAAGTGCGTCCGGCGTTTCAATATCATCGGCTTCGAGCCCGGATACGTGCTCCGCTGCCCCCGGTGCGGTTCGGTCCTCGCTTCCCCCGCCGACGACTCTCTGATCTCGGTTGAAGAGGACGTCTATCTCGAGCGCGAGGGGATGGCGAAGATCCCGCTCTTCGCCCTTTTTGCCCTCCAGCTCGGCTGGCTCTCCGCGGAGGACCTCGACCGGGCGATGGCCAGGAACGCGAAGGAAGGAACGGGCCAGCCGATCGAGGACACCCTCGCGGCGATGGGTCTCGTGACCCGGGACCAGACCGAGCGAATCCACGAGTTCGTCAAGCGGGGGCTCGGCAAAGAGGCGTCCGTGACGGAGCAGTTCTTCAAGCAGACCCTCTTCGGCCAGATCGCGATCTCCGAGGAGCTCATGAGCGAGACACGGCTCAACGCCGCGCTTCGCGAGCAGGTGATCTCGGAGGCCAGAGAGAGCCGCAGGATGCTTGGCGAGATACTCCTCGAGCAGGGCTCGCTCACGCGCCACCAGATCGTGTCCGTCCTGGCGCGTCAGGCGAAGAAGATCTCGGCGTGCCAGGGTTGCCGCGGCCAGTACAACCTCGTCGGCTTCGACGGTCAGGAAGCTCGCTGTCCGGAGTGTCGCGGGGTCCTCGAAATCGCCGCCGAGCCGCAGGACCTGAATGTTCTGGACGACGTTGTCCCGCCCGAGGTCGAGAATTGCCTCACCCAGATCGAGCTCGGGGGCGAAGGCGGGGCGAGAACCGCAGTCCTCTCCTCCCGGAGCCAGTTCGATAGCTTCTACCAGAGCGAGGGGATCTCCCGCGACGAGTCGCTCCCGCCGACCGTGCGGGCCGACGGCGAGCTCGCCCTCATTCCGGCGACCGTGGCCCGCGGGAGGCTGCGGCTGGTCAGGGTGCGCCGGATGGCCGCGCGCTCTCGCCGGCTCTTCCTCGCCCTATCCCTCGTCCCGGCGCTCCTCGCCGTAGGGGCGTTTGTCGGCCACTTCCTCGACCGTTCGCCCCCGGGCGCCTCTTCCGGCGAATCGACTCCCACGCCGGACCCGGTCGCGATTCCGGCCCTCGCCGCCGGAGCGCCCGTCGATGTCTTCGGCCGGGTCCCGGCGGGGGCGGTCGGCGAGGTGGCGATCGTCGAACCGGACCGGCAGGCCTTCCTCGTCCGGGTGGGTCCGAAGTCAGCCTACTGGGCCATCGATGCCGCGGGGGCCTCCTTCGACCGCCTCCAGTTCCTGCGGCAGGAGCGCCATGCGGCGATCGAGAAGCCCGTGCATGTGCGGGGCGTGCTCTGCGACCGGCCCGCGGATCTGGCGTTCCCCCCCGTGGCGGTCGAGGGGTACGTCCAGATCGAGTTCTGGCGGCTGCTCGACCCGCGACCCGAGACCCGGGACCCGTCCTGGGGCTTCGTCCGCGAGGCCGGCGAGGCGAGGTAGGTTGGTGATCCCCGTCGAGGAGCGATACGAGATCCTCCGTGAGCTGGGCCGCGGCGGGATGGGAGCCGTCTACCTCGCCCGTGACCGGCACCTGGGGCGCTCGGTCGCCTTGAAGACGATTCTCGGCCAGGCGAATCGGGACGCCGTGGAGCGATTCGTGCTCGAGGCCAGAGCGATGGGAGCGATGATCCATCCAACGATGATCCCGGCGTACACGATCTCCCGCCATGGGTCCGACCTCTACTTCACGATGAGCGCGATCGAGGGTCGCACCCTCGCCGCCTGCCTGAAGGACGGAGATCTCGCACTCCGGGACCTCGTTCGGATCGTCGCCCGAGTGGCCCGCGGGCTCGCCTATGCCCACGCGAAAGGGATCATCCACCGTGACCTGAAGCCTCAGAACCTCATGGTGGGGCGGGAGCTCGAGGTGTTCGTCCTCGACTGGGGCCTTGTCCGGTCGGGGATGTCGCCCGAGCATCGCGGGCAGCCCGGGAGGAAGGCCCGCGCCGAGCCTGGGTCGAACCAGCTCACCCAGATGGGGACCTTGATGGGAACCCCGGCCTACATGTCCCCGGAGCAGGCCGAGGGGAACCCCGGGAGGATCGGTTCCTCGACCGACGTCTACTCGCTGGGGGCCGTCCTCTACGAGGTTCTGACCGGGACAGCGCCCCAGCTCGGCCCCGTGACCGTCATCCTTGGAAACCTCGAGGCGGGCGTCCTCGAATCGCCCTCGATCCGCGCCCCGGGACGCGCGATCCCGCGGGAGCTGGAGGCGATCTGCCTGCGCGCGATGCAGAAGCGAACGATCCATCGCTATCCGTCGGCAACGAAGTTCGCGGAAGACCTCGAGGCATGGCTCGAAGGGCGGCCCGTCTCGGCCCTGCCCCCGCCGTGGCCGGTGCGCGTGGCGAGATGGATCGCCCGGCGGAGGCGCGCCGCGGCCGCGGCGGCCGGCGTGCTGGTCCTCGTCGTCCTCGCCGGCCTGGCAGGATACGCGGCCCACCTCGATTCCATGCACCGGGCCGAGGTCGAACTGCGGGAGAGGCGCGGGGAATGGAAGCGGTTCGACGACGAGATGGTCCGGGCCGAAGGCCTCCTCGCCCAGGCAAGCGTGGCTCATCGCGCGTGGCTCGAGGCCCACGCGGAGTGGCGGAAGGCCAGGACCCGGGAGGATCTGGCGCTCGCCGGCGCGCCGGCCCTTCCGCCCATGGAGCCGGAGGAGACCCTGGAAGGCTTCGCGGGCCGGACGAGCGGCGCGGTTCTCGCCTTCGACTGGTCGGCCTATGAGCGCGCCTGGGAGGCTCGTTCCGGGGGCGAGGGCGAGGGCCGGGAAGGCGCCCGCCGGAGCCTGGAGGACTTCCTCCGGAAGGCGGGCCTCGCCCGGCAGGCCCTCGAGGGGGTCGAATCTCGCGCCGAGGGGACGGGATGGCCCGGGGCTGAGAAGCCGCGCGCGCTGGCCGAGGATGTCGCGATCCCCATTGTCCAGGCGGAAAACGAGACCGCGTACGCCTTGGAATCGGACGACCCTTCGCTCCTCGCCGGTGCGCGTGGGTCGCGTGCGCCCCTCGTGGTCGAACCCCTCCCCGCGGAGTGCCGGGCAACTCTCTTCCGGGTCACCGGCGAGCCCCTCTGGGGGAGGTTCCTGGGTAGCGGCGCCGAGAAGGCTGACGACGAGGCCGGCCTCGCGCGAGTCGTGCCGGAGGTCCCGCACAAGGGTTTCGAAATCGAGCTCGCTCCCGGCGAGTATCTCCTCCGCGTCCGGCGAGGCGAAGAAGAGGTCCGCTTCTCGTTCCTCGTCGAGCGCTCCACCCGGACGGTCGTCCGCGCCGACTTCCCAGCCGAGATTCCCTCCGGCACCGTCTACGTCCCGCAGGGGGAATGCCTGGCCGGCGGTGAGGGACGCCGCGCCCTGCCCCGCCATCGGTCGCGTGCCGGAGCGTTCTTCATCCACGCGGCCGAGGTGACCTTCGCCGAGTACCGCGAGTTCCTCGAGGACCTCGGGGAACTTGCCGAGGAGGGCCTCTACCCGTCTGTCGCGGTCCCGCGCCGATCCGAGGACACGCCGGGACTCGCGGTCCTCGAGCCGAGGGAGATCCTCGTTCGAGGGGCGAGCGGCCTGGAGTTCGCCGACCTCGGCCTCGACGACCCGCGCGACCGCGCGGCCTGGGATCACCCGGTCGTCGGCGTGTCGCATTTCGCCGCGGCGGCCTATGCTCGCTGGATGACGGCGCGCGACCCCGGTCGCCGGCTCTGGCGCCTGCCGACGGCGCAGGAGTGGGAGCGCGCAGCCGGCGGCTCGATCGGTCGCGCCTACCCGTGGGGGGAGGACTTCGACGAGCGCCGCCTGAGATCCGGCGTCCCGGATCGTGACTTCGCCATGAAGCCCGCGGCCTCTTTCCCCCTCGGGCGGTCGATCTTCGGCGCCCGACAGATGGCCGGGAATGTCTGGGAATGGACGTCCACGGCCTTCCCTCCGGGTGACCTGGTGGAAATCCGAGGCGGCTCGTTCCGCGAGAGTCCCACAGGCGTCCGCACGGCGGCGAGGGCAGGGCTCGATCCCGGGACCGGCCACTCCAGGACCGGGTTCCGCCTGGTTTGCGTGCCCGAAGCGCGATAGCCGACATTCCCTATCTGGAGGCGGCCGCCGCGATCCGTCCCGACCACTCGATCGGCTACGTGACGCTCGGGAGATGCTTGGAACGGCTCGGCCGGACCCACCGCGCCCGCGAGGTCTGCGAGAAGGGAATCGCCGTCGCCAAGCGCTGCGGCGACCTCCTGCCCCTTCAGGAGATGCAGCGTCAACTGGCGTCCCTTCCGTAACACGACCCCACGTGCCGGGATGAACCTCTTGCAGCTCCGGGAGGAAGGCCGATACGATTCCCCGCGGGGCTAGGAAATGATCCCGGACGACCTCGCTTCGACTCTGCCCGAGGAAGCGAAGTTCGCGCGCTCCCTCGTGCTCAAGGGGTCCTTGAGCCTTGAGGACCTCCAGCGCGCCGTCGAGAGCCAGGGCGACGATCTCTCGCGGGGAACCTCCACCCGCCTGGCCGAGATCCTGATCCGGATGGGGCTCGTCTCGGCCGACGAGATGCGAAAGGTGCTGGCCGAGATCGACGAGCGCCCGGCGCGCGAGGCTCCCGTCACGCTCGGACGGTATCGAATCCAGGGCGAGATCGGCCGGGGCGCGATGGGGGTCGTCTGGAAGGCGTGGGACCCGGAGCTCGCAAGGCCGGTGGCCCTCAAGGAGCTCCTCCCGCGCGGATCGATCGGGCCCGCGGAGATCGAGCGATTCGTCCTGGAGGCTCGGGCGGCCGGCCGGCTCCGCCACCCCAACATCGTCACGGTCTACGAGGTCGGGAGCGAGGCGGGGCGTTACTTCTATGCCGCCGAGTTCGTTGCGGGAGACACTCTCGACCGCCTCCTCGCCGAAGGGCTGCCGGTGGCGCGGGCGCTCGACCTCGTGCGCCAGGTCGCCGAGGCCCTTCACCACGCCCACGAGCGCGGGATCGTCCACCGGGACGTGAAACCCGGGAACATCCTGGTCGACGGAGAGGGACGGGCCCGCGTGGTCGATTTCGGCCTGGCCAAGGACTTCCGCGGAGCGGCGGGGCTCACCCTATCGGGCGCCGTCCTCGGGACGCCCCGGTACATGAGCCCCGAACAGGTGGAGGGCCGCACGAACGAGATCGGACCCGCGACCGATCAATTCTCCCTCGGAGTCATCCTCTACGAGGCCCTGACCCGTCGATCGCCCTTCGAGGGCCAGACGCTCGCAAGCCTCGCCCGGGAGATCGTCGAGAAGGACCCGCCCCCGCCGTCCAGGTTCAACCCGCCTCTTCCACCAGAACTCGACCGGATCTGCCTCCGGGCGCTTCGCAAGAACCCGGCGGAGCGCTACTCGAGTCTGGCCGAGTTCGCTGCCGAGCTCGCGGGGGCGCCCTCGATGAGGGCCGCCGCCGGACGGACGGCAAGTCGCCCCTCGCGGCGCCGGCCGAGACCGCGGCCCGTCCGCGCCCTGCCGGTCGTGGGCCTCGCCGCCCTCGCGGTCCTCGTGGCGGGAGGAGTCCTCGTCGCGCTTTCGGGCGCCGGTCCGACCGACGAAGCCCCGCCCGCTTCGGTCCCGCGGGAGGTGGAGAGGAGCGAGACCCTGGAGCGGGGACTCGCCGACCTCGAGGCCGCGACCCTTGTGCTCTACGCTCGCGAGGGCGAGCTCGGCGAGTTCCACTCGCACCTGGCCTCGGCGGAGGAGTCGTTTCGCCTGGCGATCGAAAAGGAACCGCGGCTTTCCGAGGCCCACGAGGGGCTCGGCCGGACCCTCGCGCTCCGCGGCAAGCGCGAAGAGGCCGAAACCTCGCTCCGGCGCGCGGCCGCGCTCGACCCCAGGCGCCGCCCGGCGCGGTTCTTCCTCGGCCGCGTCCTCGTCGAGCGGGCCTACGCGGACCGGTTCCCGGCCTGGCCCGAGGGGGAGGCCACGAAGTCCTGGAAGCTCGCGATGGACGAGGCGGCGGCCCATCTCGACGCCTCGCTACCACCCGCGGGCAAGAGCGCCGACTCCCTGGCAACGGAGCTCGCCCGGGCCTATCTCGACTTCGCGCTGAGCCGGCTCGACGCGATCGACGGGATCCGGCTCGCTTGCCGGGACCGCTTCGGAGAGGAGCGCGGCTTCGAGGAGCTCGAGTGGCTCTCCGGGCTCGCGTCCCAGACCCAGGACGCCCGGAAAGAGCGATTCGACGCGGCGCTCGCGATCCGCCCGCGTTACGCGATGGCCCTTCTCTCGCGAGCGTTCGAGCGAACGACCGCCGGCGATCCGGACGGCGCGTTTCGAGACGCGACGGAGGCGGCCCGGATCGAGCCCGGCCTCGCCCGCGCGCACAACGTCCTCGGGAACTGTTATCGGAGCCAGGGCGATCACGCGCGCGCTCTCTCCGAGTACGACGAAGCGATACGCCTTGACCCGTCCGTCGCTTCCTACCGAGTGAACCGGTCGGCAGCGAATATCGATCTGGGAAACCTCGAAACGGCCCTGGAAGACGCCCGGGCGGCGCTCGAGATCGACCCCGAAAACGCTGCGGCCTACCAGAACAGGGCCGCCGCGCTTAACAAGATGGGGCGCTACCCGGAGGCGATCGAGTCCCTGGGCCGGGGGATCGAGCTCGATCCCGATGGCGCGGCTCTCTACTGGAAGCGGGGAACGTTGTTCATCCAGCTGGCCGAATACACTCGCGCCCGGGCCGACTTCGACCAGGCGATCCGCCTCGCACCGAACGAGCCCGACTATCACGCAGCTCGAGGCCTGACCCGCCACCGGCTTGGGGATCTCGAGGGCGCCATCGCCGACTACAAGCGGGCTCTCGAACTCGCTCCGCCGGGCTGGCAGAATCGTCTCCCCGTGGAGAGGACCCTGGCGGAGGCGATCCTCGAACGAGATCGGAAGTAAGGGTTCATCCAGAAACCTCCCGTCGCCGGGCTCGCGGAGGAGGGCGACTTGCCGCACCGGGCGAGGGCGGATACCTTCAGGTAGAGAAGTCTCTGGCCCGATCCGGTCGAACGAGGAACCAGGGTGAGCCTCGTGGAGTTCACACTTAACGGCAAGACGGTCCGGATCGACCCGGCGCCGGACGAGTCGCTCCTCGACGCGATCCGCGAGCGCTGCGGGACGACCTCCCCCAAGGACGGCTGCCAGCCCCAGGGGCAGTGCGGGTGCTGCCTCGTGCTCCTCGACGGCCAGCCCAAGGTGAGTTGCGCCGTGGCCGCCGAGAGCTGCGGCGGCAAGGAGGTCCTGACGCTCGAGGGGCTCCCCGGCGCGGAGCGGGAGAAGATCGCCGCGGCCTTCGTGGCGGCTGCTGGGGTCCAGTGCGGCTACTGCATCCCCGGGATCGCGCTCCGGGCCAAGTGGCTCCTCGACCGGAACCCGAACCCGAGCCGCGAGGAGATCGCCCGGGCGATCGACGTCCACCTCTGCCGATGCACCGGCTACGTCAAGATCCTCGACGCGATCGAGCTCCTGGCGAAGACCTGGCGCGGCGAGGCACCGCCCGAAAAAGCCCGGCGCGAAGGCGTCGGCGCGGCTACGCCGCGCGACCGCGGCGCCGAGATCACGCTCGGCGACCGGCCCTATGTCGCGGACATGAAGCGCCTGGGGCTCCTCCACGGCGCGCTCGTCCTTTCGTCACACGCTCGCGCGCTCGTGAAGAGAATCGACGTCTCCACGGCGCGAGCCGTCCGCGGCGTTCGGGCTGTCGTCACGGCGGCGGACGTTCCGGGGGAGCGATGGTACGGTCTCCTCTACAATGACTGGCCGGGCTTCGTGGCGGTGGGAGAGGAGGTCCGCTGCGTGGGAGACATCCTGGCGGCGGTCGCCGCGGACGACGAGCGGACCGCGCGCGAAGCCGCCGCCCGGATCAAGGTCGAGTACGACGTCCTCGCGCCCGTCCTCTCTCCCGAGGACTCGCTCCGCGAGGGCGCCCCGCGGGTGAACCCCAAACACGCGAACCTCCTCGGCCACTCCGTCATCCGCCGGGGCGACGCCGAGCGGGCGCTTGCCGGAAGCGCCCACGTCGTCTCCGGCACATGGCGAACCCAGCGGATCGAGCACCTCTACCTCGAACCGGAATGCGCGCTCGCGGAACCGCTCCCCGGAGGCCGCCTCGCCCTCTACACCTCGGGCCAGGGGGTCTTCGACGACCGGCGGCAGGTCGCGAGCTTCCTCGGGGTCCCGGAGGAGGCGATCCACGTCGAACTCGTCCCGTCGGGAGGCGCCTTCGGCGGGAAAGAGGACATGTCGGTCCAGGCGCAGGCCGCGCTCCTCGCCCGGGTCACGGGCCGGCCGGTCCGCGTGAAGCTCGACCGGGAGGAATCGATCCGGATCCACCCCAAGCGACACCCGATCGAGATGCGCTACACGGTCGGATGCGACGCCGAGGGGAGACTCACCGCGGTGAAAGCGCGCCTCGTCGGAGACTCGGGCGCCTACGCGTCGGTGGGCGCCAAGGTGCTCGAGCGAGCGGCCGGTCACGCCTGCGGCCCGTACCGCGTCCCGCACGTCGACGTGGAGGCGTTCGCCGCTTACACCAACAACCCCCCCTGCGGAGCCATGCGCGGATTCGGCGCGAACCAGTCGGCGTTCGCGATCGAGGGCGCCCTCGATCTCCTGGCGAAACGGGTGGGTCTCGACGGCTGGGAGATGCGGAGCCGGAACATCGTCGAGATGGGAGACCTCTTCTCGACCGGACAGGTGCTCGACAAGTCGGTCGGCATCCGGAAGACGCTCGAGGCCGTGAAGGGCGCCTACGACGAGGCGAAGAGGGCCGGGAAGGCGGTCGGGATCGCCTGCGGCATCAAGAACTCCGGCATCGGGAACGGCGTCGAGGAGTGGGGCAAGTGCCGCCTCGTCGTGGAGAACGACCGCACGGTCTCGCTCTACCACGGCTACACCGAGATGGGACAGGGCCTCTTCACGGTCCTCACGCAGTTCGCGGCGGAGGCGACCGGGCTCCCCGCGTCCGTCTTCCGCCCTCGCGTGGACTCGACCTACGCCCTGGGCTGCGGGCAGACCACCGGATCGCGAGCGACTCTCTTCGGCGGGCGGGCGGTCCTCTCGGCTGCCGAGAAGATGAAGGCGGACCTCGACCGGGGAAGGGCGCTCGCCGACCTCGCCGGGCAGGTCTACGCCGCCGACATCGTCGTCTCCGACACTACGCCGCTCGGCGCCGACGTGCCCAGGGTCAAGACCCACACGGCGTTCGGGTACGCCACGCAGGTTGTGATCCTCGACGCCCAGGGGCGTCTCGAGCGCGTCGTGGCCTCGCACGACGTCGGCCGCGTGGTGAACCCCGCGCTCTGCGCCGGCCAGATCGAGGGCGCGATCCACATGGGCCTCGGCTACGCCTTGACCGAGGAGCTCCCCTGCGAGAACGGGATGCCCGTGACGATGAGGCTCCGCGAGCTCGGGGTGCTCCGCGCGCGCGACATGCCCGCCACGGAGGTGATCCTCGTCGAGGAGCCCGAACCCGAGGGACCCTGCGGGGCGAAGGGCGTGGGCGAGATCGGCCTCGTGCCCACCGCAGCCGCGGTCGCGGGCGCGCTCGAGGCCTTCGACGGGGTCCGCCGGACCACGCTCCCCATGAAGGACTCGCCCGCCGCCCGTGCGATCCCCTCCGGCCGGATCCGCCGCGAGCGGGGCGATTGGCATTGACCTCCGATTCCCTCCACGGAGACGGTGACGACCGCGCCACGGCCCGGCCGGGCGACGTGAACGCTCACACGCACGTCTACAGCGGCCTCGCGCCCCTGGGGATGCCCCCTCCCGCTCGTCCTCCGGAGAATTTTCTGGAGATCCTGGAGCACGTCTGGTGGCGGCTCGACCGCGCCCTCGACGCTCCTTCGCTCGAAGCCTCCGCGCGGCTCTACATGGCCGAGGCGCTTCTCGCCGGCACGACGACTCTCATCGATCACCACGAGTCGCCCGGCTTCATCGAGGGCTCGCTCGACGTCCTCGCGGACGCGGCCGAGGAGCTAGGGCTACGTCTCGTGACCTGCTACGGCGCGACCGAGAGAAACGGCGGGCGCGACGAGGCGCGGCAAGGGCTCGCCGAGTGCCGGCGCTTCGTCTCGACCAACCGCCGCCCACTCGTCCGGGGTATGGTAGGGCTCCACGCCTCCTTCACCGTGTCCGACGAGACGATCCGCGAGGCCGCCGAGCTCGCCCGCGAGTTCGGCGTCCCCGTCCACGTCCACGTCGCGGAGGACCGGGCGGACGTCGAGGACGCGAGGAAACGGGGGTACGCGGGACCCCTCGAGCGGCTCCTGGCACTCGACGGCCTCCCGCCTGGCTCGATCCTCGCGCACGGCGTCCACCTCGATCGAAGCCAGGTCGAGGCGGCCAATCGGGCGGGCCTCTGGCTCGTCCAGAATCCCCGCTCGAACGAGGGGAACCGGGTCGGCTACCCGCGGGGGCTTGCCGCGAGCCGCCGCGTCGCCCTCGGGACCGACGGCTACCCCGCCGACATGGAAGCCGAATGGGACGCGCTCCTGGCGTCGGCCGCGCGGAACGGCGACGAACTCGCGGGCAACCTGGAGGCGCTCCGCGAGCGGCGGCTCGCGGGCCGGGCCCTCGCCAAGGAACTCTTCGCCCGCGTCCTCTCGCCCGCGCTTGTACCAGGCCTCGCCGCGGACCTCGTCACCGACGCTTCCGGCGGAGGGCCCCGCCGCGTCCTCGTGGCGGGTCGCGCGGTCGTCCAGGACGGCCGGCTCCTGGCCGGGAACCTCGAAGCGATCCGCGCCCACGCGGCGAGCGAGGCCGCGCGCCTCTGGCGGAGAATGGCGGCGCTGTGATCCGCCGGCCTTCTCGCCTCCGGCACCGGGCGAAACAGATCCTACCAGTGCTGGGGAGCCTCACTCGGACGAGAGGCCGTCTCGCCCCGAAACCGCCATAGACCTTTGCGGAAGGCCTGAACCTCCACGCCCAGAGCGTCGATTCCAGAATCGCTGATCAGGACCTCCCTGTCCTGGCCCGAGATCAGGATCTGACACTCGACCCTGGGACCTTCGCGGTCCGGTGTCACGACCGTCGCATCGAGCGATTCGTCGGCAAGGAGGAAGGATGTCTCCCCACCCGCCACCTCGGCCCGAAGGGCCTTCGCGCCCCAGGGAGGGCCAGGAAGGATCCGGAGAGCCGCCTGGACGGGCAGAAGGACGCACGGTTCGTCGGACTCGAATCCCCCGTTCAGGACGGCCACCGCCTCGAGGACGGCGACGGGGCCACCGCGCCTCGACAGCCGCAGTCTAAGGGCCCGCGCAAGAATAAGTTCACAGATTCCGCGCCCAGGTTTGGGTCGAATTTGGTCGCCGCGAAGGAGCGAAACCGGAGGCGTAGCCTTTGTTCCGCCGAGGATTTCGCGACTGAGCGCCGGCCGAAGGCGGCCCGAAGATGGGATGCGGAAATGGGAAGTTATTCCTGCGCGGGCCCTAACGCGAGCGGCCATCCGCGCGCTTCAGGGACTCCAGGAGGCGCAACTTGCCGATCCGGATCTTCTTTCCGGCCGGCCATCGGCGGCTCAGGGATTCGAGGAGGACGATCCTCTTGATCTTGACGCGGTTCACGGCTGCGCCTCCATCTCAAGTGTACCGTCCTCTCTGTCCATCCGCTACCCGAACTCTATCCCCTGGGCGAGTGGAAGATCGTCGGACCAGTTGATCGTGTTCGTCTGCCGGCGCATGTACTGCTTCCAGGAGTCCGAGCCGCTCTCGCGCCCGCCGCCCGTCTCCTTCTCCCCGCCGAAAGCCCCGCCGATCTCCGCGCCGGAGGTGCCCACGTTCACGTTGGCGATCCCGCAGTCGCTCCCGCGGGCCGAGAGGAACGTTTCGGCGTACTGGACATTGGTGGTGAAGATTCCAGAGGAGAGCCCCTGCGGCACGTCGTTCTGGATGTGGATCGCCTCCTCTAGGTCCCGCGCCTCCAGGAGGTAGAGGACCGGAGCGAAGGTCTCCTCCTTCACGATGGGCGCGCCGGGAAGGATCTTGACGAGGGCCGGCGAGACGAAGCAGCCGCTCTTGTAAGCGGGACCGGAGAGGACCTCGCCGCCGTGGACGATCTCGCCGCCCTGCTGCCGCACGGCCGCCAGGGCCTTCATCATGTCGTCCACGGCGCCCCGGTCGACGAGCGGCCCCATGGACGTCCCCTCGGCGAGCGGGTCGCCGATCGAGAGCGAACGATAAGCCCCGGCGAGCCGATCGGTGAACTTCCTCGCGATGGGCCTGTGGAGGATGAGGCGCCTGAGGCTCGTGCAGCGCTGCCCGGCCGTCCCGATCGCCGCGAAGAGCACCGCCCGGAGCGCCAGATCGAGGTTGGCGTCGTCCATGACGATGACCGCGTTGTTCCCGCCTAGCTCCAGGATCGTCCTCCCGTAGTGGGAGACCACGTTCGTCGCGAGCGACCGGCCCTGCTGGCTCGACCCGGTGAACGAGACGAGAGGGATGCGCGGGTCCTTCGCGATCCTGTCCCCGACGATCGACCCCTTGCCGACGAGGAGCGTCGAGACGGCAGGATGGCCGTGCTCCTTGAAGATCCGGTGGGCGATCTTCGAAATCGCGACGGCCACGAGCGGCGTGAGGGACGACGGCTTCCAGACCATGCTATCCCCGCAGACCGCGGCGAGCGTCGCGTTCCAGGACCAGACGGCCGCGGGGAAGTTGAAGGCCGTGATCACCCCGACGATCCCGAGCGGGTGCCACTGCTCCTGGATCCGGTGCGCGGGGCGCTCGGACGGCATGGTGAGCCCGTAGAGCTGCCGCGAGAGGCCGACGGCGAAGTCGGCGACGTCGACCATCTCCTGGACCTCGCCCTTGCCCTCGGGGAGGACCTTGCCCATCTCCAGCGCGATGAGGCGCCCCAGGTCGTCCTTGACCGCGCGGAGCGCGTCGGCGAGTGCCCGCACGGCGAGCCCCCGCCGGGGCGCCGGGACGAGGCGCCACCGGAGGAACTCCTCCTGGGCCTGGGCAACGACTTCCTGGTACTCCTTCTCGCTCGCCTGAAGGACGCGGCCGATGGGCTCGCCCGTCGTGGGGTCGTAGGAGACGAGCTCTCCGCCCGCCGGTTCTCTTGTCCACTCAACTCCCTGGACGCCCGAGTTCACCTCCTCGATGCCCAAGCGCTTGAGAAAGTCGTGCCTCGCGTTCTTCGCCTTCGCCATGGTGTTCTCCTCGCTCGCAGGGGGCGAGGATCGTACGCCGCCGGGGGGATCGGAGCAACACCACTCCCCCCGCGGGCACGCGGCCGATTGTAAGAAGTCTTTCGAACGTAAAGACGTTTTACGCAGGCTCCTCCCGGCCAGCCTCGATCTTCTGGTCGATTGCACGCGGCATGAGGGTTGCAGCTCTATAATCCTTTGCAAATGAGCGTCCTTCCATCTCCCGGCGGTCCGGTCGCGGCATCGCAAGCGCCGGCAAGCGGTCCCTGCCTTCTCTTCGAGGAGGAAGGCGGCCCGATCCGCCATCCGGTCCCGGAAGGGATCACCCGGATCGGTCGCTCCTCGCGCAACACTCTCGCCCTCAAGGATGCGACCGTGTCGCGCTTCCATTGTTTCCTCTCGCGGACCGGACCCAACGTCCGTCTCTACGATGCGGGCTCGGACAACGGAACCCGGATCGGAAACGAGAAAGCCGAGGACGGAAGACTCCTCACCGACGGCGACGTTCTCGTCCTGGGGAATCTGAAGATAGCGTTCAGCGATCCGGGCAGGCCTTCGGTCCAGGCGCCCGAGGCTCGACCCGCGCCCGCGAAGGAGGCGAAGCCCGAGCTCCCCGTGCAAGCGCCCCCTCGCGACGAAGGGCCCACGAAGACGGGCGAGCCGAGGGAGCCGGCGAAGGACGCGCTCGAGCAACCCGAATCGAGGCTCGCGCGACCGGAGGCCCCTCGAGCTCGCCCGAGAAGACGCGGCCTGTTCGCCCTCGCTTTTCTCTTCTTCGTCGTCGCCGGTCTCGCCGCCGTGGCCCTCGTCCTCGCGAAGGGGGAACGGGACAAGGAGCGCGGCTCTCGGGCGAATCCCCCGCCCGAGGCCGGCCCGGAGCCGGACGCCCCGAACGCGCCTCTCTTCGCGGAGGCGCACCCGCGCGGAGACGATCTCGCCCGGGAGGTGAAGACGCTCTCCGAAGCGGTCGCGGCCCTGAAAGAGGAAGTGCGCGCGGCGCGCGCGAAGACGCCGGAGCGCGAGGATCCCGAAGGCGAGGAGACCCCCCCCGCCGGGCTCGATGCGATCGAGAAGGAGCTCGCGTCGCTACGCGAGGAGAACGCGCGGCTCGACACCGAGATGCGCGAGGCGCGCGAGCGGAACGAGGAGCTCGCCAAGGAACTCGCCGCGAGGATCGACAAGCTCCAGGACGCGGCGCGCGCCACCGGTGGGCCGGATGGCAAGGGAGAGCCCCCCGGAGAGGCGAAGGAGGACCCGACTCCGTCCAGAGTTCGCGAGGATCCCCCTTTCGATCCGGAGAGTCTCTCCCTGATCGAAAGAGCGGCCTCGTGGCTCCTCTCCACGCAGGCCGACGACGGCTCCTGGTCGCTCCAGCCCGACGGCCCCGGAGACCTCGCGACGACCGCGCTCGCCGCGCTCGCGCTCTGGGAGGCCCGCGACGCCGTGCCCAAGTCGTCACAGCGCGCCGAGATCGAAGCCGCCTTCCGTTGCGCCATCAACTACTCGGTGCTCGCGCTGGACAAGATCGACCCGAACGCGCCCGACGGATACCTCGCCCGCGAGCTCGGCCACGGCGTCGAGAGCTACGTTGCAGGCCTCGCGCTCGCGAGAGCGCACGAGGGCGCCACGCCGAACGTGCAACGCAGGATCCGCGGGGTCCTGGCGGCGCTCGCGCCGTGGATCGACCGGCTGCTTCTCTCCGGCGAGGACGCGGCGCCCGACATACGGCTCATCGGCTTTCGCGCGCTCTTCGAGATCCGGCGCTCAGGGGTCGCTCTCACCCTCGCGTACGATCTGGACGACGCGATGCGCCGGCTCGAAAGCTCCTTCCTCGACGAGGCGAGGCCGTCCGTGCTCGTGACCGGCCGTCGCTACGCCGGAGAGCACTTCCTCAAGGCCTATGTCGTGGCCGACGCCATGGCGAACGCCGACCGCACCCGCTGGAAGGCCCGCCTCTCGGCCACGGGGAAGGCGCTCGTCGGCCTCTCAAACTCGGACGGCAGCTTCACCGGACACGAGGGCGTGACCAGCCGGTCGTTCTGCACCGCGGCGGCGCTCCTCGCCCTCGCGGCAACCGGAGTGCACTAGAAACCACCCTTCCAGACACGCAAACCCCCCCAGGAACAGAGGTCGGGAACATGAGACAGTTCGGCACGCTGCTTCGACTCCCCTTCATCGTGGCGCTCTTCTCGATGCCGCTCGCGGGCCTCTTCGCCCAGGACGCCGGAAGGGCGCGAGAAATCCTCATCGAGACTCTCGATCTCACGCCCGGCCAGACGGAGCTCCTGGTCTCCACGATCGGCGAAGCCCGAGAGGCCGCAAGTGAGTTCGACGAGTACGAGGCGAAGGAGCTCCAGGCCGTGGAGGAGTCCTATCGCGAGCTCCTGGCCGTGGTCGAGCTCGATCAGGAGATCCCGGACGAGGTCTCCGGCAAGGCGGGCGGAGCCGAGCACCGCTGGATCGACGCGCGAAGAAAGCTCTCCGAGCGCCTGAACGTCCTGGAGGAGAAGCTCGCGACCGCGCTCGACGAGCGCCAGCTCCAGCTCGTCTCGACTTTCGATGCAGACTGCGCGGAAGATTGGGCGGAAAATGTGCATGAGCGGGACCTCACGATCCAGCACCTCGGCGAGGATCTCGCGAAACTCCCGCGGCTCTCGGCGGACCAGTACGAGCGCGCGAGAGAAAAGCTCGTGGCCGAGATCCGGAGGATCTGCTGCCTCGTGAAGGACGATGGGAAGAACGACGGCAAGAAGGCCGGAAAGAAAGAAGGAAAGAGGGACGAACTCACCGATGCCATGGACCAGGACATCGAATGGGCCCTCGCTGCCTACCTCGGGAAGATCCGGCGAGGCCCCCCGCCGGCCGGCGAAGCCGAGGAGAAGCGGCTCGCCGAAGGCGCCCTGAAGGCGGCCCGGGAGGCGTTTCTCGCGAGCGCGCCGCTCGAGAACGCCCGGCGGCGTGAACTCGAGGAGGAGATGAACTCGATCCACCACCACCGCTACGGTTCGACCGGACCCCTGGCGGAGCACCTTCTCGACCCCGCGCTCCTCCCGCTCCTCGACCGCTCCCGCCAGGCGCCCCCCTCTCTCGACCCGACGCTGGCCCGCCGCAAGGAATCGATCCAGGATCTCGGGGGTTCGATCAACCTCTACAACCTCATGAACGGGCTCCACCTCTCGCGGCCCCAGGTGAAGGGCCTTCTCCAGCTCAACGTCTACCGGAAAGGGGTCCACAAGGGCGCCACCGACCCCAAGATCGACCGGACCCTCTCTCTACTCCTCACCGACTCCCAGGAGAACGTGATCCGGGACTACCAGCCCTGCCTCATCCCTCCCTCGAACCTCACCGACCCCGTCCGCGTCGGTCAGGCCCACGACAGCTCTGAAGCCTCGAAGTTCCTCGATTCGGTCCGCGAGATCTCGGATGCCGAGTACCGCGCCGCCGCGGACGCCATCGTGGAGGGCGCGATCAAGAAGGCCGAACGCGCGAACGGCCCCATGGAGCCCGACGTGCGGAACGAGGTGGCGACCCGCCTTCGCCAGGCCATCGACCGCGCGCGGGCGCTCGACGACCTCGATTACGTCTTCCAGCGGAGCGAGATCGTGGCCGAGATCGAGGCCGCGAACCGCAAGGAAACGGTGAAGGACGAGATCGAGCGGCTCGCGGAGGAACTGGGAGAAAAGAGCGGCCCATCGAAGGCCGCGACCTTCCTCCTCACGGACTCGATCGTGAGCCTCCTCCAGAGGCGCCTCGCCCTCATGAACGAGCGAAAGGTCCCGTGCCGCATCGATCTCGAAAAGATCGAGGGCGCGGAGTCCTGCAAGGACGGCTGCGCGCTGAAGTAGGTTGCCACCTCTAGCGATTCTCTTGGGGCTCGATCGGGATCTCGAACCCCCATTCGATATCGCGGGGTTCGATGATGATGGGTGACGGGATGAGGATCTCCGGCCCTGACCAGCCGCTCCCGTCCCAGCGACAATGGGGCAGGGGAGTCTGAACCTCTTCCGGGGACCACCGGCGGAGAATCCGGCCGGCGCGCCAGCGGACCTCGGGATCGTCGCTCCGGGACGCCTCCTCGACCGCGGATCTCGCGGCCCCCCCCATCTCCTCGAGCTCGCGGCTCGCGCTCTCGCGCGTCGCCCAGTCGGCGGATCCGAGGTCTTGCACGAGATCCGAGAGGCGCGTCTCGTCAGCGAGTGCTCCGGTGCTGATGGCGAGGAATACAGAAAAGACGAGCACTCCGAAAGGCCTTCGCATCGTAGGAACCTCTCATGCGAGGGGGACCGGGGGAGAATCGCGACTGCGCCCGGAATACCCCGCGCCTCGAGCGTCTATTCCCGTCCTACTTGCGACCGATGGAGTGGAACGCTACGCCGGCGGCGGGCCCCGCCAGCGAAGCTCGATCTCCCGGTCACGCTGCCGGATCAGGATGTCGAAGCAGTCGAAGACCGTCTCGCGGCCGAGGATGGGATCGATCTGGTCGGCGGTCTGAATCCATGCCACGGGCGCGGTGATCCGGTGACCCTCGATCTCGAGTTCGATGTTCCGCCCGACATACTCGGGAGCACCGCCGAGACCTTCCGCCCGATCAAGGGTCTCGCCGGGAACGGTTGCGAGCCCAAGGGCCTCCCCCGTCTCGCGCGAGATGCAGCATACGTCCGCGCCGCTGTCAACCAGCATCTCTACCTCGATCTCCCGCTCCGTCCCGGGAGCCAGTGTCACGTTGTAGAGCGGCTCCCAGCTCGTCCTGCGAATGGACGTCATCCGGATGGGGTAGATCCGCACCCGCCTCCAGGAGATCGGGACGAACATGATGAAGAACTTCAGCCCCGAGGCTCGGCCGACCTCGATCACCTCGCCGGCACTCGGAGAATGGGCGAGAATCCGGCCGTCCCCGACCGCCACGTACTCGCCGCAGTACCGTTCGAGCTCCCGCTGGTGCTTCTCGATCCAGGGCCAGTGCTTGTTCATACGCGCCTCCCCCGACGATCATACAACGGTCTCGGGGTCGCGGTGCCCGACACCCCGGGGTGGGCGAGAACAAATCCCAGAGGACGATAGTCCGCACCTGCCGATTTGGCCTGGACGCGAGCCTGCATTGTCGGCCCCTCCTTCTCTCGTGGTATGACACCCGAGGCTGGTTCATCCAGCGTTCCTCACGCCATCCTATTACGGTTCTGCGTTGCGAGGCTCTCGTCGCCGGTATCCAGGGCCTCTGGCACGGCGAGCCCTACCTCCGCGCGCCGGAGAAGATGACCGCGATCTTCTCGCCGGACTGGAGGGCGCCGCTGCGGGAGAGGTCGAGGAGGCCGGCGAGGCCGGCGGTGCCCGTATGACTCGCGTCGATCCCGGTCGTCCTTCGGGCAAGCTCGTTTGCCTGGAGAAGCGTCTCCTCGTCCACGACGATGGGGGAGCCGCCGGTCTCGAGCACGCCGCGCTCTATAGCGAGCCAGTCGTAGGTCTCGTCGTCGAGGATCCCGTCCGCGATGCTCTTCGGCTCCTCCTCCCAGGGCCACATGTAGGTCGATCGGTTGGTGGCGGCATGGCGGAGCGCCTCTTCGAGCGAGGCCGCGCCGATGCGTTTCGCGAGGATCTCGTGCGCGCGCGAGAGGGGGTAGGCGCCGGTTGTCTGGACCGCGTGGATCCGGGGCATTCGGGGCAGGGCGCCGAGGAGGACCGCCTCGCGGAATCCCTGGACGCAGGCGCTCGCGAGCGCGCCGCCGCCGACCTGGACGAGGAGCCGGTCGAGGGTCTCGCCCGTACGGCGGAGCTCGGTCACGATCTCCCAGGCGAGAGTCTGGCCGCCCTCGATCGTGAGGCCGTTGTCGGGTCCCTGGCAGCAGAAGGGAATGGCCCCGGCGGCGAGGGCCTCCTGGAACCGGAGGTAGCAGGGGTCGCCCTTCTCCTTCTCCCGGCGGGGGCAGGCGACCAGCCGTGCTCCGAGTGCCTCGAGTCTCGCCTTCACGGCGGGGCTTGCTCCTGGCGGGATGTAGCAGTCGAGAGGGCGCCGCGCGGCGCGGGCGAGGACCGCCGCGGCGAGCGCGGCGTTGCCGCAGCTCGCGATCGCGAGTGGCGCCCGGCCCGGACCGCCGGCCGGCCTTGCGACATGCGGCCCGCCACGCAGCCGATCGGCGACCTCGAGGGCGAGAAGGATCCCGAAGAGGTGGCGGGCCTTGTGCGAGCCGGAGACGTTCCCGGTCTCATCCTTCACCCAGACGCCGCCCTTGTCGGAGAGCCCGAGCGCGGCGGAGAGCGAGGG
>JACQVV010000319.1 GCA_016209595.1 Planctomycetota bacterium | reverse complement strand
GGGGGGGAGGGCCGGGCGGGGGCTTCGCCGTCCTGGAGGTCTTCTTCCCGTCGCCATCCCCCTCGCCGGTCTGGGACGACCCACCGGCACGGGCGAGGATGATGATGGCGGCGGCGCCTCCTCCGACGGCCGCGACGGCAAGGGCCGTGCCGAGAGCGATCCAGAGACCTTTCGGGGGACCCCCGCTCTTGACCGGACGCATCGAGCGCGTGATTCGCCTGGCGTCCGGCGTTCGGCCTCGCGCGCGATCGGTTCTCTTCCGCGCGGAGGCCGCCCGGACTTCCGGTTCCGGCGCTTCGCGAGTCGCTGGGGCCGCGAGCGGCACAGGGGGCTCCTCCTCCTCCCCCAGCGACGCCTTTCGCACGAGCGGAACGGGGGGCTCCTCGTCGTCGTCGTCCACCGGGAGGGCCTCGGGTACTTCCTCCGGAACGATCCTCGGCGCGGGGAGCGGCGGGGCAGGTCGTGGGACCGCATGGGACGGCACGTGTGCCGGCGCGGCGGGCGCTTCCGCGGCGGTGACGGCGGCAGCGTCCGGGACGAGAAACTGGTCGGAGCAGAAGGGGCACATCACGAGCTTCCCGACCACGCTCTCCGGGACCTTGAGCTTCTTCCCGCAGGCGCACTGGACGCTGATCGCCATCACTCTCCCCTTGGCATGCTTCTCGTGTCGCTCGGAACCAGAGGATAGCGCGCCGGGCGCCCGGGGCTCAAGGCTTCGTGTCGCCGGGGAGTTGCCACAGGACCGGCCGGCCGCCCGGGCCCGACGTCGAGAGCTCGTGAGATCCCGGCCGGAAGCGCACCGGGGCCCGCTCGAAGGCGAAGCCGGAGAGAACGCGCGCTAGCCGGGTGGGTTTGGAGAGAACGTGGATCACCACGCGGTCGTGCGCGGCGATGGCGAGCCAATCGGACCCGGCGGCGAGGTCGATCGACGTGGCCCCCTCCTCCGCGGCCCCCTCCTCCGCGGCCCCCTCCTCCGCGGCCCCCTCCCCGGGCCAGACCTCGAGCGTCTCGAGCCTCGTTTCGTCCCTGTAGACCCGCGCCGGCCCGCCGGAAGGGAGGACGGCGAGGAGCCTCCCGGAAGCCGCCAGATCGAGCACGCGGCCCTCTCCCGCCGCGAAGCGGTCCTCGACCTCTCCCGTGGCCGGGTCGAGGAGGGCGACCCATCCAGACTCCCCTCCGGCGGCGAGGACCGAGCCACCGTAGGCGAAAGCGAGGGCGGTGATCCTTCCGATTCCTGGGTCGAACTCGCGGGGTTCGCCGCCGGCAGGGTCGAAGAGGAGAAGCGCGCCGGACCCGCGCGGGGCCGCCGCGATCCAGGATCGTCCGGCCGCCAGCGCGGCGACGGGGCCGGGAGTTGCCAGGGCCAGGGGATCCGCGCCCCCCTCGATATCGTGTAGGGAAAGATCGCCTCCGGCGGAGACGGCGACGACGGACCCTCCGTCGGGCGTGAAGGCCCAGGCTTCTGCACCTTCGATCGGCAGGAATCGGAATGGCGCGCCGAAGTGCCGGGCGATCTCGTCGTCGAGCGCGCGGTCCTCGTCGCGGGCGCTCTGCCAGCCGACTCCCCAGAGGACCGCGCTCGCCGCGAGAAGGACGATCGGCAGGACCAGCCGGAGCGCGCATGCGCGACCCCGGACAAGTACCCGCTTCACCGCCCCGACTCCGTTCGGTAGATCTCGACCGCGCCCGCCGCGGTGCCGACCGCGAGGAGGCCGGAGAGGCCGGGCTCGGAGAGCGAGGTGGCCGCCGAGCGCCCGAGCGTGCCGATCCACTCGCCCGAACCAAGATCGCGGACGCGGACGGGCTCCGCCCCGGCGGCGACGAAGAGCAGCCGGCCGTCCCCGGAGAAGGAGAGCGCGACGACGGGAAGATCGCCAGCTCCGATGGTCTCGCGGGTCTTTCCCGCGAAGAGGTCGAGGAGGACGACCTTGCCGTCCGCGGTTCCGGCAGCGGCCAGGCCAAGGTCGCAGATGAGCGCGACCGAGAGGACCGAACCGCCGGCGTCGAACCTCCGCCACTCCTCGCCGGAGGGGAGGTCGAGGAGGACGACCCCTGCATCGCCGGCGGCCACGGCGGCGAGCGATTCCTCCGATCCGACGATGTCGAGGTCGCCTTGTGGGAGCGAGACGCCGAGCGCACGTGCCAGCCATACCATCGCGGCCAGGAAAGCCGCGCTCCCGTCTGTCCGCACGGCGAGCGCGCCATCCCCGGCGAACGCGCCGTCCCCGATACGCGCGAGGTCGGCGACCGGAGCCCCGGCGCCCGCGATCTCTCCCCGCAGTCCGGCCGAAGGACCCGGCCGGATCGCGACGCGCCGGTCGCGCCCGCCTGTGACAAGCCAGCGCCCTGACGGCGAGAGCGCGAGAGCGGTGACAGGCCCGAAGTGCGCGGCCTGGGGCTCGGGTCCCGCCCGGTCGCTCGCGCGGACCCAGCCGACATCGCCATCCTTGGTTCCGTAGTAGATGCGGTTCGCCACCCTGTCGAGCGCGAACGGAACGCCCGGGACCGAGGCGACGATCTCCCCTCCCGCGAGGCGGATCGCGCGGACCTTCCCGTCCCAGGCGCTTCGCCACAGGAAGGTGCCGCCTGGCGAGAAGGCCATCCGAACGGGCGCGCTCGTGGACGAGCGGAAGGACCCGACTTCGGCGGTGCTCGCGGCATCGCGTAAATCGCCTGGATCGCGTACATCGCGGAAGACGATCTCGCCCGACGAGAGGCCGACCGCTAGAGTCCCGCCGTCCCCGGAGAGCGCGAGGGCCACGACCGCTCCAGAGTGTCCCTTGAGAACGCGAGCCGCGCGGCCGCCGGGAAGCGCCCAGAGCCGGGCGGTCGAATCTTCCGAACCGGTGTAGAGCATCTTTCCATCCGGCGCGAAAACGAGCGCGCGGACCGGCGCGCTGTGATCGGGAAGCCGCGCGAGGAGCGCGCCCGTCGCCGGATCCCAGAGGGCGGCCGAGGTGTCCTCGCCCGCCGTGGCGAGGATCCGCCCGTCGGGCGAATAGACAACGGCGGTGGCGTCCCCCGTGTGGGCGTCGACTGTTCTCTCGACCCGACCGGATTCGAGGTCGAGGAGCGCGATCCGCCCCGACGACCCCGCGACGGCCGCGTGGCGACCGTCGGGCGAGGCGTCGATCGCCGTCACCTCGCCGATTCCAGGCTCCACGATCCTGGGTCCCTCGGTTGCGGCGAGGAGGTTCCACCAGAGGGCGCGGCCGTCCGTTCCTCCCGTCATGAGGAGGCGGATGTCTCCCGCCGGAAAGAAGAGGACGGCGCTCGCTCCGCCCGGGTGGCCGTCGGGGATGGGGATCGGGCTCCCACCCGGGAGGAGCCGGCCCTGGAGCCTCCCACCGCGATCGACCCAGGCGTCCGCGTCGCCCGCGGGCGTAACATCCACGCGCCGGACGGCGGCGAGCGAGCTCCGGCTGCCCGGGGGCGCTCCAGGCTCCCTCGCCTCTAGCTCGATCCCGCGGGCGCCGATGCCGAGAAGGAGGTTGTTTTCCCCGCGGAAGTCGGCTCCCCAGATCGCCTCGCCGCGCTCGGCCGCCACCGGTGAAAGGACGCCCGAGTCGAGGCCAAGCGTCCGGCAGTCGCCCCGTTCGCCGGCCAGGAGCAGCATCGTCTCCATGGGCGAGAACTCGAGCCAGGCGGCCGGGGGTTCCCCCGTCTCGAACGTGGCGGCCGGGCGTTTGGCACCCAGGTCCCAGAGCCGGATCCGCCCGTTCGCGCTCGCGGCGGCGAGCCGCGTGCCGTCGCGCGAGAATGCGAGCGCGAGCAACGGCCCCTGGTTCTCGGCGAGGACGCTCGTTTCCGAGAGCGACCCGCCCGATGCGAAGAAGATCCTCCCGGAGCGAGTCGCGAGCGCCACGCGATCCGAGGAGGGATCGAAGACCGCCGCGGAGATATTTGCGATGCCCTTCCCCTCCGAGGCGAACCTTGCGAGTTCTTGTCCCGATCGGGCATCCCAGAGCCGGACCTCGCTCTCGCCGTATCGCGCGAGCAGCCGGCCCCCGTTTCCGTCGAAGGAGATCTCTGCCGCCGCCTCGCCCGGTCCCACCAGGATCGCCGCGAACTCGCCCTTTGCCGACCAGACGCGTACCGTGCGGTCCTCGCGCGCGCTCGCGAGACGGGTCCCGTCCTTCGACCAGACGATCCGTCGAACGGCGGCGAGGTGCCCGGACAGGACGCGCGCGGGTCCCGCACCTCGCAGGGAAACCAGGACTACGTCGCCGTGCTCGGTCCCGACGGCGGCGACCTCCCCTCCCGGGAAGAGCGCGAGCGTGCTGCCCTTCCAGGGATCGGGTCCGCTGCGCCCGAGCGCCGTCACGAAGGCGGGGAGCGCGGGGGCGGCACCGTCCGGCCCAGGGGGCAGCGCGCCCAGGGCCGCGAGGGCCTCGGGGCTTCCGTCGGCCGCGAGGAACCTTCGTTTCCATTCTTCGTAGAGCTCCGCGGGCGCGAGGAGTTGCTCGCGTCCTCGCGAGAGAAAGACGAGGCTTCCGTCGCGCTCCCCGGCGAGCCGCGCCGGGAACAACTTCCCTCTTCGGGTGAGGACGTAGACGTCCCGGCCGGCCGCCGCGCGCGCGGCGCCGAGGATCGCCTCGTCAAGGGTGGGAAGCGGCGGAGCCGCGGGAGTGCCTTCTTCCTCCTCTCCGGGCTTTTTTAAGTACTTAAAAAAATCGGCCGTCCTTGCCCGCTCGCGCTCCTCCCAGGTGGCCCAGAGGAAGCCCTCCCCATCGCCGAGCGGCGGTCCGATCTGGATCCGTGTCGGGTCCGAGAACCAGGAGAGAGCCTGGGCGCGCGAGGCCGCGACGAGACCCGCGGCTCGGGCGTGCTCGTTCGCGAGCTCCGTCTCGAACCCGCTCGCGGCGAGCAGCCGGTCGGGGACGACCTCGACCCTCCCGGCCAGGCGGCGGACCCACAGGAAGAGCGTCCACCCGGGAGGGACCTCGCCCGCGGTCAGACGAAGAGGCGCGACCTCGATCTCGCCTCCCGCCGGGAGCTCCAGGTCGAATGTATAAGGAAGGATGTTGCGACCCAGGACCCGGGCACGGGCCCACCGGCCTCCCGTCGCGCGGCCGGACGGCGCGCCGCCCGCCCCTAGTGCGAGCTCCACGCCGTCGCCGCCCGCGGCGAGGAGCTCCAGGGAAAGGTCGCCGCCCGTCGCGGGCGAGAGGCGAACGGTCGCGAGGCGTCCCTCGGCCTCGGCGAGGACCTGCCGGGCCCCGGGGTTCGCGGGTTCGATCGAGAGCGCCCAGGAGGCGGTCCTCGCCGCGCGGAGCGCGTCTCCGGCGGCAAGGTGTTCTCGCGCGCGAAGGACGAGCCCGTCGATCACCGGGCGCCGCAGTTCCTCCAGGGCAATATCGAGCTCCCGCCCGCGCTCCGCGTCTCCCGAGATCCCCTCCACCGCGCGGGCGAGCCGGGTCGCGCGAGTCCAGTCGCCCTCCTCGGCCGCCCGCCGCGCCTCGCCTTCGATGGCGCCCGCGATCTCCCGCCGCCGCTCGGCGGGGCGACCGGTTCGCGCCCGGTAATCCGCTCCCGCCGCGAGGAGCGCGGCCAGCGCGAGGATCCAGAGAGCCCCGACCCAGGAACGGCGCCAGACGCGCCCAAGGGTCCGCGGGAGGGACGGCTCCGGGCGGGACACGGGCCGCTCTCCCGCGACGACGCGCGCGAGGTCGAGCGCGAGCGCCTTCGCGGAGGGCCGGCGGGCCGGATCGGGAGAGAGCGCGGCGAGGACCACGTCCTCGAGCGCCGCCGGGATGCCCGGAGCGAGTGCCGAGGGCGGAGCCGGCCGCTTCCTGGCGGCGAGCCGCCGCAAGGTCTCGACCGCGCTCTTCCCCCGGACCGGCGGGCAGCCCGTGAGCATGTCGTAGAGGATCGCCCCGAGGCCGTACACGTCGGCCTCTTTTCCCGCCTCGGAAGCGCCGGTCGCAGCGAGCTCGGGGGCGAGATAGGCCGGATCGACCGGGACCGCGGGGCCGCGGTCCGGCGCGTCCGCTTGGAGCGGCCGAGCGAAGCCGAAATCCGCGAGGAACGGCAGGCCTCGCTCGCGATCGAGGATGATGCTCGAAGGGGAGAGGTCGCGGTGCGCGAACCCTTGCTCGTGGATGAAGGAGAGGATCTTCGCGAGGCCTGCCCCGATCGCGGCCGCCTCGCCGGGCGGAAATCGTCCCTTCCGGGCGGTCGCCTCCCGCAGGGTCTCCCCGAGGACGAGGTCGAGGGCGCACCAGAGCCGACCCTCCGTCTCGCCGAACTCGTGGACGCGCGCGATCCGCGGGTGCTCCAGGGCGAGGAGGGCTCGCATCTCCGCGGCGAAGCGGGCCGTGTACTTGTCCGGGGTCGCGCATGCGCGCTCCAGTCGGTCGCCGGCCGGGAGATCGAAGACCTTGAGGGCGAATTCCCTTTTCGACTTCGCGTGCCGGGCCCGGTACACCACGCCCGAGCGCGAACGTCGGAGCTCTCCCAGGATCCGGTAGGGCCCGACGCGGGCAAGCGGCCGTTCGGGGGCCGCGGGTCGGGAAAGCCCCGCCGCCGCCTCGCGGTACTGGCGGTCCGTCACGAACCCCTCGGCGAGCATCGCCTCCCCGAGCGGGCGGTTCGGGTTCCTCGCCGCGATCTCCTGGAGCGCCCCGCGGCTCGCCCACCCGCGATCGAGCGCGGTCCGGTACCAGAAGAGGTCTTCCTCGCGGCTCATGCGACCCGTATCCTAGCACCGAAGCACTCCGAAGAGGGTCCACGCCATGCGAGTCTTCCCGTCGGTCGCATTCGCGATCGCCTCATGCCTCACCTTTCTCACATGCCCTCGGCTCGCCGCCCAGGAGAAGTCCGCCGAGCAGGCGATCCGCGAGAAGACCGAACGCTTCCTGACCGGCGTAAAGGAGAAGAAGATCCCCGAAGCCCTGCGGGAGTTCCTGGCCGGGAGCCCGATCGAGAAGCACGGGGGCCGGCAAATCGAGAACCTCACCAAGGCGATCCAGACCGTCGTCTCGGAGCTCGGAGATCCCACGGGCTTCGAGGAGATCCGGGTCGACACGGGGCCGGAGCTCCTGGGCTGCGCCGCGTACGTCCTCTACCTCGATCGGGCGCCCGCGTACTTCCTCGTCGCCTACGCGCTACGCGAGGAAGGTCCCTGCGTTCTCGACCTACGCCTCGCCATGGACCACGACGAGGTTGTGGCGCTTCTGGGCGCTCCCGCGGCCGAACCGCCGGCGGGGCTCAGGGCTCGGTGCGAGGCCTTCCTCGACGCGGTCGCCTCGCTCGAGGTCGACCGGGCCTTCCGGGAGATCGCCGACCCCGAGCAGCGCGACTGGTGGTCGCAGCGGGTGGGCGGCGCCTCGAAGAACTTCCGCCAGCAGCTCGCCCGGATCGGGGACGGGAAGGTGATGGGCCGCCACCCCGTTCGCGTGGAGCGCCTGACCGAGAGGCTCTGGACGTTCCACTACCTGCTCGACCACGGCGGCTATCTCACCTGGTGGTCGTTCTCCTTCTTCCGGCACGGGGAGAAGTGGTACGTGATCGACCTCAACCTCGCCTCGAACTTCCACCAGCTCTTCTGGCTGCCCAGGCGACCGCCCGAGCACCCCTGGTATTAGAAACCGCTACAGGCAGAAGTAGTCCTCGAGGAACGCCGCTAGCCCCTCCTCGTCGCTCGTGCCGGGGGTCAGGTGGTCCGCGGCCTCGATGACGGCTCCGGGAGAGCCCTTCATGGCGACGGCGACGCCAGCCTCCCGGAGGAGCGGCACGTCGTTCAGCCAGTCCCCGACCGCGAGAACCTCATCCTTTTGCAGGCCGAGGCGGCGGCGGAGCTCCGCGAGTCCGGTTCCCTTGTCGTCGCCCGGCATCCGGAGCTCGATGTGGTAGCTCCGGCTGCTGAAGGCGACGTAGCCGAAGACGTCGAAAATCTCCCCGAGGGCGCGCTCGATCGCGGCCTTCAGACGGTCGCCCTCCTCCGGGGGCGCTCCGAAGTGGACCTGGTAGACGGGCTCGCCGTCGGGTTCCAGGCGGGGCACGGGCCTGTAGCCTTTCCCGCAGGTCCAGGCGTCGAGGATGGAGCTTTTCGCCATCCGGTCCTCGGGCACGAGGATCTCCTCGTCGAGGAAGAGGAAAGGGTCGAGGGGCAGCTCGCGGGCCGCGTCGAGCGCGCGGCGCACCCGCTCGGCCGGGATTGGGTGGGCGTAGAGCACGGGACCTTCCCGCGGCCGGATGAGGCTCCCGTTGAGCGAGACGAGCGGCCCGTCGAGAGAAAGGGCGAGCGCGACGTCCGCCGTCGCCGGGTGCGTCCGCCCGCTTATGAGCGTGACCTCTAGTCCCAGCCCCCGGAGCCCCCGGATCGCTTCGAGCGTGCGCGGGGACAGCCGCTTCGCGCTGTCGAGGATCGTGCCGTCGATGTCCAGGGCGACGAGGCGGATGCGGGGCACGGCAGAGTATAGCACTCGGGCCGCCGCGCCCACGGGTATCATGGAACCATGAGCGACGAAAGGCACCTATCGATCCGCATCGTGATGCTCCCCCGCGACACGAACGGCCGGGGGACGATCTTCGGCGGCGTGATCCTTTCCCACCTCGACCTCGCGGCGGGGGAGGCGGCCTTCGACTACAAGGCCCACCGCTACGTGACCGCCGCGATGAAGGAAGTCGAGTTCATCGCCCCCGTCTACGTCGGAGACATCGTGAGCTTCTACACGAAGATCGACCGGGTGGGCAGGACCTCGATCACCGTCCATGTGATCGTGGAGGCAAAACGTGTCCACGAGCCCTACGACACGGTCAAGGTGACCGAGGCGGATGTGGTCTTCGTCGCCGTGGACGGGGAGGGGCGACCGATCCCGGTCGCGGGCGAGCCCCTGGGGCTCACGCGGTACATCGGGCGGGCTTGAGAGGGCCGGGAAAAAGGGACTGGGACCGCCTGGTCCGCTGGTACCGGAAGAACGCCCGGCGTCTGCCCTGGAGGAAGAGCCGCGATCCCTATCCCGTCCTCGTCTCCGAGTTCATGCTCCAGCAGACCCGGGTCGAGACCGTGCTTGCCTACTACGAGCCGTTCCTCGCCCGGTTCCCTGATCTTCGTACGCTCGCCCGCGCCCGGGTCGGGACGGTCCTCGCCGCATGGTCGGGACTGGGCTACTACCGGCGCGCCCGCTTCCTCCATGAGGCGGCCGGGAGAATCGTCCGCGAGCACGGCGGCCAGGTCCCGGATGACCCGGAAGCGCTTCGCGCTCTCCCCGGGATCGGCGACTATACGGCGGCCGCGGTCCTCTCGATCGCGTTCGGGCGCCCGGAACCCGTCCTGGATGGGAACGTGGCCCGCGTCCTCGCGAGATACCGCGCCGTTCCAGGCGATCCGAAGCGGGGGCGCACGAGGAACCGCCTGCGGGAGCTCGCCGCCGCCGTGCTCGCCGGTCGGAACCCGGGGGAAACGAACCAGGCGCTCATGGAGCTCGGCGCGGCCGTCTGTCTCCCTGGCCGACCGGACTGCCGGGGCTGCCCGCTCTCCGGCGGGTGCGAGGCTCGGCGCCGCGGCCGGACCGACAGCTACCCGGCGCGGGCGAAGCGCCTCCGGACCGTCGAAATCCTCCGCGCCGTCGCGGTGATCCGGCGCGGGGCGCGGGTCCTCCTCGTCCGCCGCCGCGGAAAAAGCCGCCTCGACGGATTCCTCGAGTTCCCCGGCGTGGACGTGCCGCGAGGCCAGCGGGCGCCTGTCCGGCTCGCCCGGCATCTCGCCAGAACGCACGGCCTGGCGGTCGTCGTGGAGGAGGAGATGGGCGAGGTCCGCCACCAGATCACCCACCACCAGATCACGGCCCGGGCCTACTCGGCCCGCGCGCGCGCTCCGGTGCGAACCGCGGGGACCGACCTCGCCTGGGTCGATCCCCGCGATCTCGACGGCCTGCCGATCCCGGCCCAGACGCGCAAGGTCGCGCGTCTGGTGGCCGGGGAACCGGGCTAGCCGCCCTCGTCCTCGGGGCCCGGCAAGGCCGGAGCCTTGACGGGGACGATCTTCACGTTGCGGAAGTTATCGCCGTCGATCGGACTCGTGATCTTGAGGTGGAGCTCCCCGTGGTTCGCCGCGACCTCGAACTGCATCTCGAGGTTCTGGGCGGTGTTGAGGGTCATGGAGGCGGCGAAGGGCGCGAGCGGCTTCGTCTGCGCGGACGTCCCCTTGTCGATCAGGGCGAAATGATCCTGGCTCACCGAGTTGTCGACGAAGAACGCGTTTCCGTTCGTCATCGTCACTCGGATGGTGACGACGCTCTTGTCGGCGCCGCCGGTCTCCTTCGCCTCGGTGACCGTCCACTTGACGGTGTCCATCTCCATCTCTTCGTTCAGGCCGTGGATCTTGGCCTGCTCTTCCTTCTCCTTCTCCTGCTGCTTCTGCCCCTCGAGGTAGGCCCAGCCCCACCAGGCCGAGGAGATGAGGACCGAGAGGATCGCGACGATGGTCGCGCCCATCGCGAGGCCCTTGCCGGAATCGTGCTTCTTCGCGGTCGCGAAGCCGACGAGCCCCAGGATGAGCGCCACGACGGCCATGGGGATCGCCACGCAGCCGCCGCAGAAGGGGATGAACGAGGCGAGTACGGCGAGGATTCCGAGGATGAGCCCGATCAGTGCGGGTACGTTGATGCCACCACCGTGATGGACGGGTTGTGCCTGTTCCATGCCTTCGCGCTCCTTGTGGGGTCGGGGGGAGAAGAAATCCGACGATGGTATCGGGCGCGAGAGGGTCTGTAAAGAAGAGATGGCCGCTCCTAGAACGACCGCCCGACCTGGCGCTGGAGCTCCTCGCGCTCTTCGTTAAAGTCCCACACTGCCTCGGCCTCCTCGAGCTCGAACTCGAAGAGCCGCCGGCGCGCGTCGAGGACGTCGACGAAGTCGATCTTCCCCGCCCGGTACGCGGCGAGCGTCGCCTCCAGCGACTGCCGGGCCTTGCCGACGAGCGAGTCGCGGTAGAGCCGGACCCTGCGGAGGCCGGCGTCCTGCTTGTAGTAGGCCTCCTGGGTCATGAAGGCGACCTCGTTCGCGGCCGCCGCGAGCTCCTCGCGGGCCGCCTGGAGCCGGCCTTCCATCTCCGCGAGGAAGGCCTCCTCCTTCCCGTACCAGTAGGGGACTTCCGGGCCGGCGCCCTCTTCCGCCATTCCGCCGCGGAGGTCGAAAAGGTAGCGCCGCTGGACGTACTTGTAATAGGGCCGCTCCCGGGCGAGCCGGATCGCCGCCTCCATCATGACGATCCCGGCCTCCATCTTGTCGAGCTCGGGGTTCTCCTCGCGGGCGCGGAGGGCCAGGGCGGCCGGCGCCTCCTCGACGGGGCGCTCGGGAGGGGGCGAGGCGGGACCGACCGCGGCGCCCGCCGGCAGGTCGAGGACCGCGACGAGCCGGGCCCTTGCGGTTTCCCGTCTCGTCCCCAGCGTGATGAGCAGGTTTTCGAGCTCGTCGAATTCGGCCTGCGACCTGAGGACGTCGGCATATTCCGCGCTCCCGGTCTCGTATTTCACCGACACGATGGCCTTGATGTCGGCCAGGATCGTCTGGTTCTCCCTCGTGATCTCGATCGCCCGGTCGAGGTAGGCGAGCTCGTGGTAGGTCTTCCGGGCTTCGGCGACGGCGTCCCGCACGGCGAGGCGATACTCCTCGCGCGCCATCCGGGCCTCGGCGTCGAGGACGTCTCCCTTCTTCGCGAGCGCCCCCGGCGGGGGGAGGCTCTCGGCGATCGGCTCCTTCCCGCGCCCCATCATCGGCCCGAACGGGATGTCGAGGCTTTTCGCAAAGGCGTTGTACTGCCCGAGGAGGTCGTCGAGGTAGGCCGCCTGCTCGTAGCGCGAGAGCACCGAGAGCCACTCCTCGTGCGCCTGGCGGACGGCGCGGTTACGGGAGAAGGCGAGGACGGCGAGCGTCTCCAAGTCGAGGGGACCCGCCAGAGCGGTCCCGACGCGCTCCATGTCCGCCGCCCAGGACCGGACATCCCGCGCGCGGTCGGTCGAGAGATCGAGGAAGTCGGCCACGCGGGGCTCGTCTCCCGCGGCCTCCCTCCATCCGGAGAGGCGGAGCTCGAGCTCCTTCTTCTCGGCCGACGGCGCGGGGGCCTCGGCCGCGGGTGCCCCGGAGATCGTCCTGGCCGATTCGATCGCGCTCGCTGCATACGCCGTCTCGCCGGCGCTCCGGTGCTCCTCCATCATCTCCGTGTGGCGCGACAGGCAGCCGGTTGCGGCCAGCGTGATCGCCGCCAAAGCCCAGCGGAGCGTCACGGTTGTTCCTCCGGGGCGAGGACCTCGACCAATTCCGGGAGCGGCCGGCCCACCGCGCGCTCGAGCTCCGCGAGGTTCTGGTAGTAGTCGGCCGAGGCCCGGGCGAGCCCCAGCCGGTGACTCAGGAGGACCTGTTCGACCTCAAGGAAGTGGCTGTAGGAGCCCTTGCCGGCCTGATACCACTCCCGCGCGGTGGACATCGCGTGGCGCGACTGCGGGATCAGCGTCTCGACATAGAGACGCGCGAGCCTCGCGGCGTTTCTCATGCGGAAGTACGCCCGCGCGATGCGCCGGTTGGCGTCGTTCTCCGATGCGGTGCGCTCGGCCTCGGCCTCGCGTTTCCGGGCCATCGCTCCCCGGACCATCGCCTCGTACTTCGGACGCCAGAGGGGGAGCATGACCCCGAAGTCGAGCTTCCAGTCGTCGTCCATCCGCTTCTCGGCCTCGGACGGTGTCCTCTCGTCCTCGAAAGTAAAGCCGAGCGAGAAGTCGGGGAAAGACTCGGCCTTGGCGAGGTCAACCTCGCTCCCTGCCTTCTCGATCTTCGCCTCGTCGCGGCGGACCTCCAGGTTGCTTCTCTCGACCTCGGCGGCAAGTTCCGGAAGGCCCAGCCGGACCCCGCCGGGCACTGGCACGGGACCGGCCGGCCCGAGGGGAGAAGAGGGGGGCCGCGAGAGGAGCGAGTTCGTTCCTGCGACCTCGGAGGCGCGGAGCTCGGCGATCACCACGAGGTCGTAGTCGAGCTGCGCGAGCTGCGCCTGCGCGCGCTGGACCTCGGCGAACTCGGCCCTTCCCGCCGCGTGTTCACTCGTCGCGTGCGCGAGCAGAGCGCGGAGGACCTCCTGGTGCTCGGTCGTGATACGGGCCGATTCGTCGAGGAAGACGAGCTCGTGGAACGTCGATTTCAACTCCGCGAGAACGTCGGCGGTGGCGATCTCGAACTCGCGACGGGCGATCTCGACATCCTTCTCCACGACCTCGCCCCGTCGGACGAGCTTCAGAGGGAATGGGACTGCCTGGCGCACCTGGACCATGTTTCTGGAGAACTCGTCCTCCAGGCCGTAGGAGTACATCGCCTCGGGATCGGGGAGCGCGGTCTCGACCGGGTACTCCTCGATCGCCGCCTCCCACCGGTGTCGGGCGGCCGCGAGGGTGGGGTTCGCGGCGAGGGCCGCGCGGCAGAGGAGCGCGAGCTCCGTCTTGGCGGCGAGCGCGGGGCCCGTGTCATCCGGCGCCCGGGCGGGGGCGGCGGCGGTCGCGCTCCCGGGTGCGGCGACCTCCGGGACGGGTTCGGGGTCGGATCCGGCGCAGCCGGTGGCTGCGGCGAGCGCGGCGAGGGCCGCGGCGGCGAGGAGGGCTCGGAGTTTCTCGGGCATGTGGGTCTCGACGTGGAACGGTCCCGATGGAGGGGCTATTCCTCGGCGGGGCGACGATTCTAGCGAAGAACGCACCCGCCGGCGGTTAGACCTTTCCGACACAGGACCCGAGAATCCTGACCGGGGAGCGAGACGCCCAAGCGGGTCTTGCCGCCACAGAACCCAGTGGTGGCGTGTCTTGAGGCGAGGTCGGCGCGGCGGCTGCCGGCGGCCCGGCGTTTGCGCGTAGCGATGCCCGACCACGCAAAGAACCAGCGCAAGACCCGGAAGGGATCCCCATGGCCAGGCAATCGCTCGCACCCGCGGCATCCTTCGTCACAGTCGTGTTTCTCATCCTTGGCATGCCTGCCCCGGCCCAGGAGAGCGGGCCGGACAAAGTGGACGGCGCGCTCGACGACCTCCTCGTCCCTCCAGATGGCGGCGGGAACATCCCTCAGGAGGGTGGGGGAGACGCAGTGCCCCCCGCACCGCCGGCCCCGCCGAGCGACGAGGAGATCCGGAAAGTCGAGGAGCTCGTGGACGCGAACCTCGACGGCGCCCTCTCGAACTACGATGCGATCCTCGCGCGCGAGCCGCAGGCGGTCCGCGCGGTCCTCGCCCGGCGGATCGAGGCGAACGAGAAGCTTCTCGAGCGTTACCGGACGAGTCTCGCCGCGGCGAGAGAGCAGGTCCGTACGCTGAAGATCGCGCTCGCTCGGGCCGCGCCGGGCGCGTCCGGCCCGGCGGACCGGCTCCGGTCGAACCAGGAGATCGAACTCCTCGCCGCCCTCTCGGACGTCGAGTTCTACGAGCGTGAGATTCGCGAGACCGAGGCGCGCCTCTCGAAGCTTCGCGCCTGGGCGGGATACTACGGCGAGGTCATGGAGAAGCCGCGGGCACAGCTCGAGGAGAAGCCGAGCGCGGGAGTCCGGGAACCTGAGCGCGTCGCGCGCGCGGAGGAAACCCCCGCTGCCCCCGAACTGACGGACGACCGAGACACGGAACGACCCCGGGCGCGCGTCACGTTCCGCCCGGAACGCGCCCGGAGCCAGAACGACGAGTACTGGGCTCGCGTGGAGAGGACCGGCTGGCGGCCCGAGCGCGTGCCCGCATGGGCCCAGCCGGGGTACGCGTGGGGTTCCTCCGGCTGGCGCTCCGCTTGCCCCCAGGGCTGGAGCAGCCCGCCTCCGGCGGCCTACGGCGGCTGGGGACCGTCGCCCTTCGGGGATTGGAACGACGGCTACGCTCCTGGCGCGCCGGGTTCCTGCCCCTCTCCTGGAGGGTGCTGGCGCTAGAACGCAGAACTCCTCCTCCATAATGGCAGGTGAGGGCCGGGCGCGGTGCCCGGCCTTCATCTTTTCAGGCTTCAGCCTGCCGGCTTCAGCCTTCAGTGGCGGGCTTCGAGGGATTCGTACCGGGTCAGGAATCGCAGCAATGTCCGGTTGAAGCGTCGGGGCACCTCCACCGACGGAACGTGGCCCACGCCGGGATAGACGACGAGGCGCGACCGCGGGAGCCCGCAGCGGAGCCGGAGCGCGTGGTCGAGCGGGAGGAGGAGGTCGCTCGCGCCCCAGACGATGAGCGCCGGCTGGCGGATGCGCTTGAGATCGCGCGAGAGGTCGTTCTCGTCGATCGACGCGAGCGAAGTGTCGAGCACCTCCAGGAAGTGCCGGCGGCGCACCGGCTCGGCGAGATCGCGAACGACCTTCTCCCGGATCTCGCGGGT
>JACQVV010000318.1 GCA_016209595.1 Planctomycetota bacterium | reverse complement strand
CCTCCGCCACGTTTCTCGTCCAGGTCCAGGTCCAAGTCCAGGTCCAGGTCCAGGTCCAAGTCCAGGTCCAGGTCCAGGTCCAGGTCCAGGTCCAAGTCCAAGTCCAACGGCCTCAGCGTCCCCCGGCCCCGAGCGAAGCCAGGAGCTCTCGGATCTCGCGCGCCCGGTCGTGGCCCGGGTATTCGGCCAGGAACGACTCCAGATCCATCCGCACGGCGCGCTCCTCCTTCGCCCGGGCCGCACCCTGGCGAGGGTCGGCGAGGAATCCATCGTGGCGCGCCCTGGCGAACCGGTAGGCGGCATCGGCGCGGTCGCCGCCCTCCCGATACGTGACCAGGAAGCGCCGGGCGAGATCCACCGTCCTTGCAGGGTCCCCGGCTTCCTGAAAGATCGCGAGAAGGTCGAGCCACGCGGCCCGGCACCGCCCCGACGGGTCGCCCGGTTCCAGGGCGAGCAGGGAATCGAGCGCCTCCGCGGCTCGCTCGCGGCGTCGGGTCAGCGAAGTGAACGCGAGGAGCGCGGCAAGAGCCTCGGCGTCGCGCGGCTCCCTCTGGACCGCATCCTCGAGCGCCGCGAGCTCGTTCTTCTCGCCGGCGAGACGTTCGAGGGCGGCGCGGAGCTTCTGCTCGTAGGCCGGCATCCAGACATCGTTCCCCTTCGCGAGGGCCCCCGACTCGCGGTCGAGGACGATTCCTCGGGGAGAGAGGATCGCGGTATAGGGGATGCCATCGTAGGCGAAGCGGAACGCGCCCTCGCCGATCTCGCCCTCGCGCCCGGCGGGCGCGACCCGGACGCACACGAACTCCCGCGCGAGCTCGATCGTGGGCTGGTGCGAAGACAGACCTGCCTTCAGGAGGTCGCAGCCAATTCAGGCGCCGTCTTTGGCCCAGGCAATGACGACGAAGAGGGGGCGCTCCGTCCGGGCCGCCTCGCGCGCCGCCTCCTCGTAGTCCGCCCGCCAGTCCATCCCCTGGGCCGCGGCGGATAGACCGATCGAGAGCATGCCCAGCGCCAGGAGGGAAGGTCGCACGAGCTCCTGGCGAGAGCTACGGTTGGGCTTCATCGGTGTTCCCGGTAGTTCGTGATCCACTCCTCGCCATCCGAGGAGTCAGGTTCCCCCGCGGTCGACCATAGATCGAAGGTGTGGACGTTCACCTTGGCCGGGGGCTTCGCGGTCTTGCCCCCGGAACTGGAGCGTCCCTCGGACGCGAGCTCATCGTAATGGTAGGGCTCGTCCCAAGGGTCGAGGTACTCCAGTTTCCTCACTCTGTACTGGTCGAAGCTGTAGTAGATCGGATCGGGCCCACCATTCGACGTTTCCCCGTCGAGGTAGATGACAAGCGCGGTCGTCTCTCCGCCGGGGCCGTCATCGGGGGGGAAGAGTCCCCAGCCGTCTTGGTATATGCTGAGCGCCACGGAAAGGTTCTGGATCTCCGACCTGCACCGCGTTCGCTTGTAGGCGGGGCCATCGTGATAATGCGTCCCGCGCCGCATCAGGGCGAAGACCCCGATCGGGACGACGACGAAGAGGATAATGACGTAGTGGATCGGCCTCAAGGATCCTGCTCTCCTACCGTCCTCCCGCCGGCCCCGCCTCAACCTTAGCCTGGATCGCCTGGCGGGCCGCGGAGAGCGCCTCTTCGGCGCGCGACGGGTCGCCTCCGCCGCCCTCGGCGAGGTCGGGGCGCCCGCCGCCGCCGCCGCCGAGTTTTTTTGCGACTTCGCGGAGGATGTCGCCGGCCTTGAGGCCGCGCGCGATCGCGGCCGGGCTCGCCGCGGCGAGGAATTTGAGCTTCTCGCCATCGGCGGCGACGAAGAAGCCGACCGCGGGGACGGCCTCTCCCTTGACTCGGTCGCCCATGACTCGGAGCCCTTGCGGGCCCGCCTCGACTATGCCCGAGACGAACCGGACGCCGCCCAGGTCCTCGGCCGCGCCGAGGGCGTCCTTGGCCCGTGCGCTCGCCGCCTTCGATTCGAGGCGCGCGAGCGATTGCTCTAGCTCCTTCACGCGCGCCTGGAGCGCTTCGACCCGCCCGGGAACGTCCTCGAGCTGTCCGGCCTTGAGGGCCGACTGAGCGGCATCGAGGAGCCGGCGTTCGCGGAGCGACTGCCGGACGGCGTCCATCGCGGTGAAGGCGACGATCCGGCGCACTCCTGCCTGTACGGGGCCCTCGGAGACGATCCGGATCGGGCCGATCTCCCCCGTGTGGAAGACGTGCGTCCCGCCGCAGAGCTCCCGAGAGAAATCGCCGATCCTGACCACGCGGACGACCGAGCCGTATTTCTCGCCGAAGAGCGCCATCGCCCCTTCGGCTTTCGCCTTGGCGAGCTCCGTCTCGTAGTCTCCGACATAGAGGTCGCCGACGACCTTCTCATTCACGCGGCGCTCGATCTCGTCCAGGTCCTCGGTCGAGAGGGCCCGCGGAGTGGCGAAGTCGAAGCGCAGCCGGTCCGGGGCGACGAGCGAGCCTTGCTGGGTCGCCTCGGGTCCAAGCCAGTCGCGCAGAGCCCAGTGGAGGACGTGCGTCGCCGTGTGGTTCTTGCAGATTCTCTCCCGCCGCGTGTAGTCGAATGCCGCCTCCACCCGGCTCCCGACCGGGACGGTCTCCCCCGCCTCCAGGCGCCCCATGTGGACCCAGACGTCGCCGTGCTTTTGCGTGTCCTCGACGCGGAAGACGAAGTCCGCGCCCTGGATCGTTCCGGTGTCGCCGATCTGGCCGCCCGACTCCGCATAGAACGGGGTCTGGTCGAGCACGACGTATCCCATCTCGGTGTCGGCCTCGAGGACCATCGCCTCGCCGACATTCTCCTTGTATCCGGTGAAGCGCGTCGCCCGGCCCGGCCGGATCCGCTCCGCGATCGAGAGGAGCGCGACCTTGCCAACGTTTTTTCGCGAGCGCTCGCGGCTCTCCTCGAGGACCCGCTCGAAGCCGGGCCGGTCGACCGAGAGGCCCTCCTGCCGGGCCATGAGCTCGGTGAGGTCGATCGGGAAGCCGTCGCGGTCGTAAAGGGCGAAAGCCTCCTCGGCCGGGATTTCGCGCTTTCCCTTCTCCTTGAGGCCGGCGAGGACGATCTGGAACCTGTCGAGGCCGCGGTCGATCGTCTTCTCGAATGCGTTTTCCTCGGCCTGGAGCGTACGGGAGACGACCTCCATGCGGGCCGAGATCTCCGGGAACGCGGCACCGAGGACCTCGACCACCGCGGGGACGAGGCGGACGAGGAAGGGCTCGTGCATCCCGAGCTCCCGCCCGAAACGGACCGCGCGCCGGAGGATCCTCCGGAGCACGTACCCCCGGCCGCCCGGGCCGGGGAGAGCTCCGTCGGCGATCGCGACGGCGAGCGTCCGGACGTGGTCGGCGATCGCGCGGAAGGCGACGGCCACTGCGTCCTTCTCCGAATACCGCTTCCCGGAGATTCCCTCCAGCGCGGCGAGGATCGGCGTGAAGAGGTCGGTCGAGTAGTTCGAGCCGACGCCCTGGATCACCGACGTGACGCGCTCCAGGCCCATCCCCGTGTCCACATGCCTTGCCGGAAGATCCGAGAGTTTCCGGTCGGCCGCGCGGTTGTACTGTATGAAGACGAGGTTCCAGAGCTCGATATAGCGGGGGCAGCCGGTGTTCACGCCGCAGACGTGGCCGGACTTCCCCGCCCGCGGGCACTTTCCCTCTCCCAGGTCGATGTGGATCTCCGAGCACGGACCGCAAGGGCCGGTCTCCGCCATCTCCCAGAAGTTGTCCTTCTCGCCGAAGCGAAGCACCCTCTCGGCCGGGATCCCCGTCACGCGGGGCCAGAGCGAGGCCGCCTCCTCGTCCTCGCGGAAGACCGTCGCGTAGAGGCGGTCCCGGGGAAGTCCCCACTCTTTCGTGAGGAGCTCCCAGGCCCACTCGATCGCTTCCTTCTTGTAGTAGTCGCCGAACGACCAGTTGCCGAGCATTTCGAAGAACGTCTGGTGGTAGGTGTCCCAGCCGACGTCTTCCAGGTCGTTGTGCTTCCCCCCCGCGCGGATGCACTTTTGCGAGTTCGCCGCCCGCTTGTAGGGACGCCGCCCCGTGCCGAGGAATACGTCCTTGAATTGGTTCATGCCGGCGTTCGCGAAGAGCAGCGTCGGATCCTCGGGCAGGACCGAGCTCGAGGGGACGAACTCGTGCCCCCTCGCGGCGAAGAAGTCAATGAAGCCCTGGCGGATCTCGCGGGCCGGTCTCGTGAAGGTCATGACGGGATCATAGCCGAACGGAGAAGTGGAACAACGACCGTTGACCCCGGCCAGCTCCTCTGCTACAGATCGGGGCATGCGGTCCCCGGACGAGATCGAGCCGACGGAGCTCCCGGGAGGAGAGAAACCCGGACCCTCCCCGCGGGTCCCCCCTCCCGAATCCCGCTACTCGTTCGAGGGGGTCCTGGGCCGTGGCGGCATGGGCGAGGTGCTGGTCGCGCGGGACCTCGCGCTCGACCGGCGCGTCGCGCTGAAGCGGCTGGTGGCCGCGACCGACAAGAGACCGGAACTCGCCGCGCGTTTCGTCGAGGAGGCGAGGATCACCGCCCGTCTCGACCACCCAAACATCGTGCCCGTCCACGAGCTCGCCCGGGACGCGGGGGGACACCTCTACTTCACGATGAAGGAGGTCCAGGGGCGAACGCTCCAGAAGGTCATCGCTTCAGGAGAGAGGTCGCTCCCTGAGCTCCTCAGGATCTTCGTCTCCGTCTGCGACGCCGTGGGTTACGCGCACTCGAAGGGCATCCTCCATCGCGACCTCAAGCCGACCAACGTCATGGTCGGCGACTTCGGCGAGGTCCTCGTCCTCGACTGGGGGCTGGCCAAGGTCAGTGGTCAGTGGCCAGTGGTCAGTGGTCAGAAAAAAGAAAAGAAACACCGGCAGCCCTCCGGCAGCGAGAGGACAGACTCACGCCTGACCGTGGAGGGGGCGGTGCTCGGCACGGTCCCGTATCTCTCGCCGGAGCAGGCGGCGGGAAGACCTGCGGACGCGCGGACGGACGTCTACCTCCTCGGCGGGATCCTCTACGAGATGCTGACCGGGACGCCTCCGCACGTCGATCCGGAGGGCGCCGGAACGCCGGCCCTCCTCGTGCGTATCGAGTCTCGCCCCGTCGAACCTGCGGGTCGGCGCGCCCCGGACCGGGCCATCCCGCGCGAACTCGAAGGGATCGCCGCCAAGGCGCTCGCCCGGTCCCCTCGCGACCGGTATCCCGGCGCCCCGGCGCTCAAGGCCGACGTGGAAGCCTACCTCGACGGCCGCTTCGTGGGTGCCGCGCGCTACAACCCGCTCGAGGCAGGCTGGAAATGGATCCGGCGCCACCAGCGGGGGTTCTCGACGATGGCCCTCGTCGCCGGATCGCTCGCGGTGTCCGTGCTGGGCTGGGCGATCTGGTCGCGAGTCGAGCGGGCAAGAGAGGTCCAGACCGCCCGCGAGGAGATCGCGACCCTCGCCCCGGAGGAACTCCTGGCAGAGGCCCGGCGCGAGACCCTCGCCGCACCGCTCGACCCCCTCCCCGAGGAGAAGGCGAGATACGCGGCCCTCATGGACCGCCTCGCCTGGCTCTCCGACCAGGCGGCCAAGCTTCTCCGACTCGAGCCCCGGGACCCGGCAGCCTTGGGCGTCCGGCACGAGGCTCTGCTCGCCCTCGGCCGGCTCGCTCTCGCGAGCCAGGACTGGTCCTTCGCCGAGTTCGCCTTCCGCCAGGCGGCGCTCCTGGGCGTGGACACGGAGGCGGAGGAGCTCCTGGCCGGAGTGCCCGCCGCGCGCGGAAAGATCCTCGCGCGTCATCGCGGTGTGATCGAGACGATCCTCGAGGCCGCGCGCGCGGGAGGCTTCGAGGACGCCGACTCGTACGGGGGGGCCGTGATCGAGCTCGCGAGCTACCGCGAGCGCCAGACGGTCGAGATCCTCCTCGGTGTGCTCGAGGCGGGGACGGACCTCCTGCGGAGGGCGACACGCGAAGCGATCCTCTCCGCCGGGACCCCGACCCCGGAGGAACGGACCGCGGGCGTCGATGCGATCGAGGGGCTGGAGCCGGCCCTCGACGCCTGGCTCGCCGCCCAGACGGATCCCACGGTCGCCGGCGCGACGCCGGAGCCCACCCAGGAGGAGCGCCCGGTCGTCGAGCGGGCGCTCGAGCGACTGGCGATCCGTGACCGCCGGGGAATGCCGCGGGGCCGGGAATGGAGGGAGATTCTCGCCGGGGAACAGCGTCGCGCTATCGACGGGTTCGGTCCGGGAGGAGCGACCCGGCTCCGGCTCGCTTGCGAGGCCCTGGGCCACCTGGGCGAGCCCGCGGGCGCCGTGGGCGCGCTCGGCCTCTATCTCTGGTCGGAGTGGGACGAGCTCCGGGCGGTTCCCGCGGGCCTAGCGCTCGCGCGGCTCGGCGCGAGGGAGCCGCGCGCCCGCGGCATCCTCCTCGCCCTCGTCGGGGCGAGCGTCGGCCAGACCCATCCCGCCCGATGGTCCCCGAACGGACCGTGGTGGGAGCTGGTGAGCCGCGGGCTCGGACCGGAAGCCGGAGGCGGAGCCTCCGCGGACGATACCCAGCCGCGCACCGCCATGGACTACGCCCGCCGCGGATATGCCCGCCGAGCGTCGGGCGATCTCGTGGGAGCGCTCGCGGACCTCGAACAAGCCGTAACCCTCGCCCCCTTGGAAAGCTGGACCTGGAACGATCGGGGCACCGCGCGCCAGGCCCTGGGCGACCTCGAGGCCGCCATCGCCGACTTCGACCGGGCCCTGGCGATCGACTCGACCCGGGCGATCTACTGGAGCAACCGGGGAAGAGCGCGCCTTGGCCTGGGGCTCGTGGCCGAGGCCCTCGCCGACATGGACCGGGCGGTCTCGCTCGACCCGGACGACGCGGGGTTCCACGAGGACCGCGGCCGTGCGCGCCGCGCCGCCGGAGACCTCCCCGGCGCGACCCTGGACCTCGACCGGTCGATCGAGCTCGACCCGAGGGTCGCGACGGCCTGGCTCCTGCGAGGCTCGCTTCGCCGGGAGGCGGGAGACTCCCAGGGCGCGCGCGCCGATTACGACCGGTCGATCGAGCTCGATCCTCGCAACCCCCGCGCCTGGAACGACCGCGGCTTCCTGCGAGGCGAGCTAGGCGAGCTCGAGGGAGCCCTCCGGGACCTGGAGCGCGCGACTGCCCTGGACCCCGAGTTCGCCGTCGCGTGGCGGAACCGGGGCATGGTGCACCTTCGCGCGGTCGATCTCGACGGCGCAATCGGCGACCTGGACCGCGCCATCGAGATCGATCCGAGCGACCCGCAGTCGTGGAAGACCCGGGGGAGGGCCCGGCTCGCCAAGAGAAACCCGGCGGGCGCCATCGCCGACCTCGACCAGGCGATCGCGCTCGCGCCCACCGATCCCGCTCTTCTCGCGTTCCGCGGCATGGCTCGAACCGCCATGGGGGATATCGACGGGGCGATCGCCGACATGGACTCGGCCATCGCCCTGGAGGATCGCGACGCCCGCCTCTGGAGCGACCGGGGGAGCCTCTGGCGGCAGAAGGGAGATCTCGACCGCGCGATCGCCGACTTCGACCGCGCCCTCGAGATCGATCCGGCTCTCTACAGCGCGTGGAACAACCGCGGCGCCACGCGCTGGGAGAAGAGAGATCTCGACGGGGCCATCGCCGACTTCGATCGGGCGATCGAGACCGCCCCGGATCAGGCCGGCGGCTGGCAGAACCGCGCCAGGGCCCGGGAGTCGAGGGGAGACTCCGCCGGGGCCGAGTCCGACTACAGGAAGGCCCTCGCGCTCGACCCCCGCCGGGGGATCGCCTGGCGGAACCTGGGCACCCTCCTCGGCGACCGCGGCGAGGTCCGACAGGCCCTGGATTGCTGGAAACGGGCCCTCGAGGTCGAGCCCGGCGCCTCCTGGGCCGCGGAGGTGCGAGAGAAGGCCGCGCGGGCCGAGGCGGAGCTCTCGGGCGGCAAGTAGAGACCAACAGCCCGCCGGAAGGAGTGACGACATGAGCCCACGCGGATCGAATCGAGCGGAGAGAATCACCGCGACCCTCCTTCTCGTTGCCGCCCTCGCCGGGCCCGCGCGCCCGGACGACCTCGACTCGGTCGCGGGCGAGCTCCTCCGGCGTCTGGAGGACGACCGCTGGGAGGTCCGCGAGGACGCGACCCGGCGGCTGGCCGCGCTCATGCCCGATGTCCTCCCCCATCTGCTTCTTGCACGGGACGCGGGGGGCGAGGAAACCCGGATGCGGGTCCAGTGGATCCTGGGGCCGATCCGATTGGACCCGGACGGCCGGATCCTCCAGTGGGCGATCTCGGCACGGGCTTCGAGCGAGTACTCGGCCGAGGGCTGGTCCGCGATCAAGGCCACGGGCGAACCCGACACTCCGGTCGCGGGCGACCATCCGACGGCCTGGGCGAGCCGGGAAGCCGACGGCGGGGTGGAGACGCTGGAACTGGAGTTCCGCCACGCCGTGGTCCCGGTGCGAATCCGCGTCCACGAGAGTTTCAATCCCGGCGCGGTGGTCCGGATCGAGGCCCAGGCCGGGGAAAACGCGCCCCTCGTCCTCTGGGAGGGGAAGGACGCGACCGCGGCCCCCCTCGGGGTCCTCGACGTCGAGCTCGCCCCCGCGCCCGGACCCGTGCGGAAGATCCGTCTCGTGCTCGACACGCGCCTCGTAGCGGGCTGGAACGAGATCGACGCGGTCGATCTCGTCGGAGGCATCGCGCCGGCATCCAGGGATTCGACCGTCTCGCCCGTCCCCGCGCGCGAGGAGGCGGTCCGCGAGGCGGTCGAGGCGCGGCGCCTGGAAATCGAGCGTCTTCGGACCGAGATCGAGCGACTCGAGAAGGAGATCCACGAGCTCGTGGCGGGCGGCGGGAAGTGAGGGCCATCCTTGACAGGCCGGGAGGGCGGGCGATAGCCTCGATTCTTTCTTCGAAAGAAAGGCGGCAAGACGATGAGCGACCCTGACCGCTGGCTTTTCTGCGTCCTCTTCGCCGCGAGCCTCGCGGCAGCGGCCCCGGCCCAGGACGCCGAGGAGGACAAGGTCCGCGTCGACGGCACGATCGTGGTCTCCCCCACCGGGGACGCCAAGGCCGCCTATGTCGTGGACGTCATCGACTCGACCTTCGCCCTCCTCAAGGAGAAGGTCGCGAACCCGTACTCGTTCGCGCGGAGATTCGTCCAGCGCCGCCCGGACTACGAGATCGCCCGCGGGATGGTCTGCCGATACGAAGAAAAGGAGACGACCCTCGTCCTCGAGCGCACCCACCTCGGGGCGGCAAAATACAGAGGAGACGGCGCCTGGGAGCTCCCGGCCGAGCCATTCCACGAGTACGTCGGGCCCGGCGCAGCCGGGGACGACCGGCACGCTTTCGAATTCGAGACCTCCGCGGACGCGAACCCCGCCGCGACTCCCGGCCGCGTGACCTACGTCCTCCCCGCGGGCGCGACCGGCGTGGAGTGGGACGCGCGCCGGCGGGTCTTTCGCTACGAGCTCGCCGCTCTCGGTTGCGAGGGGAAGGGGAAGTTCGCGTTCGAGTTCCGGACCCGGGAGCAGATCCTTGCCTCGATCTACAAGGTCTACGGCCTCGGTCTCGGCCTCGGGCGCTTCGCGGACCAGTGGGTCGCCCGGACCGTGCTCTCGAACACGGGGACCCACGTCCTGCGGGACGTGCGCGTCCGCTACCAGATGGGCGAGTACGCCGACCGCGACTGGAGCACCTGGGAGAAGACCCCCGAGGTCCTCCCCGGCCAGACCGTCGTCTCGCTCTACTACCCGGTCCTCGATAGCAAGGTCGCCCTCATCCGCACCAACGCGCCGGCCAAGGTCCGCGTCCAGATCGAGTACGAAACGACCGACGGCGCCAAGAAGAGCGAGGAAGACGAGGCGATGGTGGTCATCCTCGGCGTGAACGAGTTCAAGTTCACGAGCCTCGAGGCCGAGGAGAGCCAGGATTCCGGACAGTTCCAGGCCGACAACTCACGCTTCCTCGCCGCGTGGGTGAGCCGGAACGACCCCGTCGTGAAGCAGCTCGCGGCGCTCGCCAACAAGATGGCGCAGGGCGCGGCGGCGCGCGACAACGACGACGACGCGATGAAGATCCTCCACGCCTGCTACTCGCTCCTCCTCCTCGCCGAGATCACCTACCAGCACCCTCCGGCGCTCGCCGACCGCTCGGTGAGCTTCGATCCGGAGCTCGTCCAGAACATCAAGTTCCCGCGCGACGTCATCCGGGACAAGTCAGGGACCTGCATCGACCTGGCGATCCTCTGCGCGGCAATGGGGCATGCCGTCGGGCTCAAGCCCTTCCTCGTGGTCCTCCCGACCCATTGCTTCCCCGCGTTCGAGTTTCCCAGCGGGAAGCTCATCGCGGTCGAGGCGACCGGGGTGCAGGGCGGCCTTCGTTTCGGGAGCGGGATCGCCTTCCCCGAGGCCCTCGCGCAGGGGGACGCAACCCTCAAGGAATCGCTCGCCGCGGGGACAGCGACGACGATCGACGTCCAGGCTCTCTGGTCGGACGGGATCCCGAACCCCGAGCTCGAGAACCTCCCCGCGGACATCCTAAGGAGCTGGGGATACGACGAACGACAGATCCTCGATGCGTGGGACGACTATCGGAAGAAGAACTGCACCGGCAACTGCGTGAACGGCGAGGGGAATAGCTGCAGCTGCTCTGCCTGGGGGATCTGCGGGAAGGAGTCCTGCGTGCGCCCCTCTGCGGCCGCGGAATGCACCGGCGATTGCCAGCCCGCCGGAGCGAACCAGTGCAGCTGCAAGGCCTGGGGGGCCTGCGGCAAGGAGACGTGCGTCCAGGAGCCCGGCGGCACCCCCTCGGGCGGGGCCGGGTGCACCGGGACCTGCGCCCCCGGCGCCGCCAACGCGTGCAGCTGCCAGACCTGGGGCACCTGCGGCCAGGACACCTGCCGGCAGGGGGAGGGCAGCGCTCCCGGCCCGGGGCCCGAGCCCGCGTGCACGGGAACCTGCGCGCCCGGCGCGGCCAACGGGTGCAGCTGCAAGAACTGGGGCGAGTGCGGAAAGGAGACCTGCGCAAACGGACCCGGAGGAGGCAGCGCCTCCGGCGGCGGAGATTTCGCCGGGACCTGGCAGGGGAAGCTCCACCAAGTCCTGCCGAACGGCCTCACGCTCGACTACGAGATGACGATCGCGATCGAGAGCCTCGGGAACGGCCGCTACCGGGGCACGTATTCGGCGCGGACGACGGTGCCCACTCAAGCGATGGGACTCGTCGACTGCAAGCTCGACCAGATCTTCCTGGGCGAGACCAACGCCGACGGAGTCCTCGTCTTGGAAGGCAGGCAGAAGATCCTGACCGCGCTCATCGACAGCTCGACCGCCGAGTGGCCGGCAGACACCTTGCAGGCCCGCCTCGTCGGAGACCGCCTCGCCGGCAAGATCGGCAATGACACGCATGGGTATAGCGAGTTCTCGTTCGCCCGCAAGAATCCCTGATCGGGGTTCGGGGTTCGGGG
>JACQVV010000025.1 GCA_016209595.1 Planctomycetota bacterium | reverse complement strand
TGAGGCTCCGTCCCTCCACGTAGTCCATCGTGAAGTAGAGGAGCCCCCCCTCCTCGCCGCTCTGGTAGACGCGAACGACGTGCGGGTGCTGGATCCCGGCCGCGACCTCGGCCTCGCGCCGGAAGCGCTTGCGGTCGGTGGCCGAGGCGAACTCGGCCGACGAGATGACTTTCAGCGCGACCTCGCGACCCAGGGCGGGGTCGCGGGCGAGATAGACCGCCCCCATGCCGCCTCGGCCGAGCTCGCGCTCGATCTGGAAGGGGCCGATCTTCGAGATCCCGGGCGGCCCCTGGACCCGCGCGGGCCCCTCGAGGTGGGTCGCCTCCTCGCCGGAGAGGAACCGGGTCGGGATCTTGCTCTCCCCTGAGTCTTCCGGTTCCTGGTCGCGATCGGCTGGAATCTTCGTCATTTCAGCACGCGGCGAGCATAGGTCGTCCGTTTGCCTCCGTCAAGAACGGCATGCCGGATCGGAAGCGGCGCGGCACGGGACCTGCCTCGTTTCGCGGCAACTGCCCGGAAAGCGCGCGCGGAGAATCGTCGCCCCGGGTTCCGTCCACCCCACCCAAGAGACCGTCGTTCCTGCCGTTGGCTCGATCGGCCACCGGCGGCACGCCTATCGCTTGCAGCGATCGGCGACGCGAAGAACCGACGATGAAAGGAGCTCGGCCATGGTGTGGACGGAACTCGTTGGTGCGATCGGCGGACTGGTGGGGCTGCTCGGCGTGGTCATCGGCATGGTGTCCAACGTCCGGTCCATGCGTACGCGAAGGGACCTCGACACCCTCCAGCGGAAGCAAGTCTTGCAGCTCGGTTCTGCCCGGCTGGACCCGGAACTCAGCTACCGGCTCGAACAATGCCGAGATGGATCGTTCGCGATCCTACGCATCGTCATGGAGGAGAAGGGGGTGTCTCGCGTCCAGCTGGTCGGCCTGTCCGCCGACCTCCGCGTGCTCGAGACGCCCCAGTCCGACCTCGAGGTCAATGGCAAGAAGATGCTCAGCCTGAGGACGGGTCAGTGTGTGCACGAAAGGAGCAACCGAGGTCTGCACGCGCATGCCGAGGAGATCGACGAGTTCTCGATTCTCCCGGGGGACGAGAACCGCTTCTGGAGGGGGTTGTTCGGGTCCTACGACTACGGCAGGAAGCGGGAGGTCGAGATGCCCCTCAAGGTGAAGGGCTCCGGCCTCTTCGCCGTGGACATCAGCTTCATCGTTCAGGAGGTCGCCACGGGAGGGGACGACTTCATCGTTCAGGAACTCGCCACGGAGGGTGCCGCCGACGGACCCCGCGAACCGATCCAGGTCTGGGCCTTCGGCGGCGAAACCATGATCTGCGCCATCCCCGGGGCGTAAAGGAGGTATCAGCCGTGAAGAAGACCCTGCATCCCCTTCGTCATACCCTCTTCCTACTGGCCGCGCTCGCATTCCTGCTCCCGTTCGTCAAGTTCTCGTGCGCCGGGACGGAAGTCGCGAACGTCAAGGGGCACGAGCTCGCCCTCGGCACGGAAATCCGGGACCGCCATGGCAAGAGGAAGGAGCTAGAGGCGGAGCCGCTCGCGATGGCGGCCTTGATCTCTGCCGGGCTGGGGCTGCTCTTCGGCCTCACCCGGGGGCGGGCGGCTTGTGCGCTGGCCGCGGTGACCGGCGCGGCGGGCGCCGTCCTCCTCTTCTTCCTCCCGGCGAAACTGGACCACGACCTCTCCTGGGCGGGACTCCAGGGGATGCCGCTCGGCATGTCCATGGAGCCGGGGTACTGGCTCGCCATGGCCGCCTTCACAGGCGGTGCCGTGGCCCATGCGGCCCAGGCCACCGATCCGCGTTCCCTGGCCACGCCAGAAACCCAGGCCCCGGTGCCATCGAACCCCGAGAATCCGGGGCGGGCCCGACTGGCTGCGGCCGACCCGGCCCGTCTAGCGGTTCCCGCCCCCCGGAGGGCCTAGACATGAACCACATCGACCACCCCACCTGCCGCCAGCGTGACGGCTCGCCCGCGCGGAGCGCCTGGATCCTGGCCCTCTTCTGCCTCCTCGGATCGGGCGGGTGCGCCACGAAGGTACCCTACACGCCCCAACTGGACGCGGTGGACCGGCAGGGCCCGCCCAAGGCGATGGAGGAGCTCGTGGCCGTGGTGCAGCGCGTGCTCCTGCCCAGGGTGATCGCCGAGTCGGTCAAGGCAACGGAGGAGCACCTGGTCTACGACTACGTCCCCGAGTGGCACTACTACTGGTACTGGTTCGCCATCGACACGGGACCGAAGACGATCGCCTGGGCCGTCCTGGACCGGATCGACCTGTACGACAACAACCGCGTGTTCATGTACGGCGCCGGGGGCTACGAGCTAGGCTGGCTCCACTTCCACAGCCGCGAGGACGCCATGACCTTCATCGACCTGGCCCTCTCCTTGGCCGCGCGGTGGAAGGCCGCTCGCAGGCCGGGGTAGGCCGGCCTGCCGCGGCTCGGGTGCCCGATACCCGTCACTCGGGCCGTTGGCTCGATCGGCCACACGCGGCACGGCCGGCGCTATCTCGGAGTGCGCATGAAAGGAACAACCATGAACACGACACCCTGTCCCTGCTGCGCCGAGGAGATCGAGATCTACGCCATGAAGTGCAGGTGGTGCCGGGAGATCGTCGATCCGGCGCTCCCCGCCGCCGGCGCTCCGCCGGCGATGCAGGGGCGGCACTCGGATGCCTGACACCCCGCACTCGGCGTCCCCTTGACGTCGACCTGGAGAACCTCCAGGGACGGCACGTAGCCGTGGCGCGGGTGCCCGATACCCGCCACTTGAGCGTCGTTCTCGTGGTCGTGGGCGTGGGCGTGATAGGTAGTTTCGTCGTTACGCCGGCCAACGACCACGACCACGACCACGAAAAGAAAAGAGGGCCGAGGCTCGGGTATCAGAGACCCGAGTCACGGCCTTCGGTCGAGGACGGGGTATCCTGGCAGTCACGTCCTACTGGTGGAAGGAGAGCGTCCATGGCGATCCGGTTCCTCTGCGCCTGCGGGAGGCATCTCTCGGCCCTAGAAACCAGCGCCGGAGCCAACGTCAAGTGCCCCGGCTGCGGCCAGGGAACCGTCCTTCCCGCGCCAGCCCAGAAGGCCCTCGGCAATTCCAGCCAGAACGATTCCGCCGTCAGCGGCCCGGATCTGCCGACGGAACAGGTGGGGACAGTCATCGACGCGTCGCTCGGGACGCGCCTCGGGGCGGAGCCGGCGGT
>JACQVV010000330.1 GCA_016209595.1 Planctomycetota bacterium | reverse complement strand
TCGTCCTCCTGGCGCCGGCTTCGGGCGAGTGCCGGCTCCACGTCCTCGGGAGAGGGCCAGATACCCTTCCGGAGCCAGTGCATCGCTCGCCGGAAGTCGTTGAGGACAAGAAGGAGCGCCGGCACCAGAAAAAGGACGAGGACGGTCTCCAGGAGGATGCCGAAGGAGACGGTGATCGCCATGGGGATCATGACCTTCGCCTGTCCGCTCCTCTCCATGAGGATGGGCACGAGTCCAACGAACGTCGTCTCGCTGGTGAGAAAGATCGCGCGGAATCGAGTCTTCCCGGAGAGGAGCAGCGCCTCGCGAAGGGGGAGCCCGCGGGCGAGCGAGTCGTTGATCGCCTCCACGAGGACGATCGAGTCGTTGATGAGGATCCCCGAGAGCCCGACGAACCCGGCGAGCGAGACGAGCGACAGGTCGAAGCCGAGGAGCCAGTGCCCGACCACCACCGCGAAGAGGGCGGGAGGGATCGAGCTCATGATGACGAGCGGCTGGATGTAGGAACGAAACGTGAAGGCGAGGAGGACGAAGTTCACCAGCGTGGCGAGGGCGAGGCCCCGGAGGAGGCTGTCGACCGACTCCTCCGACTGGCCGCGCTGGCCACCGAACTCGTGGCGAACTCCGGGGTGGCGCGCCAGGAAGCCAGGAAGGTGGCGCCGCTCGATGTCCCCAAGGATCTCCTCCGCGTTCGCCTGGTACTTGTCGATCCGCGCCGAGACTGTGATCGTCCGGTCGCCGTCGAGGCGATGGATCCGGTCGGGGCGGCGGACGAGCGTCCGGTCGGCCACCCCCTCGATCGGGACTTCTTCGCCGCGGGCGTTCCGGACTCGGAGCTGATCGAGATCCCCGACGCTGGCGCGTTCCTCGCGCGGATAGACGACGACGATCTCGACCTCCTCGCGGTCGCGCTGGAGCGTGACGACCTCCTCGCCGAGGAAGCCCTGGCGGAGCTGGTTCGCGAGGTCGGCGACCGTGAAGCCGTGGGCGCCGGGCCGAAGGGAGTACTGGTACTCGAGCTTCCCCGGGCGAAAGTCGTCGGCGATGTCGAGGACCCCGGGGTAGGTCGAGAGCTCGCGCCGGAGCTCGGCCGAGGCGAGGCGGAGCTCCTCGATGTCCTTGCCGGCGAGCCGGATCTCGATCGGCCGGCCTGTCGGCGAGAGCTCGATCAGTCCGAACTCCACCCGCTCGACCATGGGGATCCTCCCGATCTTCTCCCGCCAGGCGAGCGTGAAATCGTCGCTCGTGAAGTCACGCTCGGCCGTGGGCCGGAGCCGCACGATCACCTCACCGAGGTGGTCTCCGGCCTCTCCCTCGCCCACGTAGGCCCCGTGCTGGCCCACCGCCACCCGGCGCACGAGGTCGCGGCCGTGCTCCCGGTCGACCTCGCCGGCCGCCTCCGCGATCCGGCGCGCGACCTCCTCGACCTCCTCCGGAGGCGCCCCCGGCGGGAGCTCGAACTGCGCGCGGAGATAGTCAACGTCGATCTCCGCGAAGACGGTGAACTTGACGATCCCGCCCCGTATCATGCCGAGCGCGGCGAGGAAGAGCGCGGCGCATAGGCCGATCGTGGCGAGCGGCCAGGCGAGGGAAAGGCGCTGGAGGCGCTCGTAGGCAGCGGCGAAGGCGCGGATAGCCCCGCCGGCGCTCCGCCGGACCGCCGCCGGCACGATCTTCCGCTCCTTCTTCGTCCCCGGGAGCCACTGGGCGAGGTGGGCGGGAAGACAGAAGAAGGACTCGACGAGGCTGACGGCGAGCGCGGCGATGACGACCGTCCCGATCACCCCCATGACCTTGCCGAGGTCTCCGGCCAGGAAGAGGATGGGGGCGAACGTGACCGCGGTCGTGGCGGAGGCCATCGAGACCGGGAGGATCACTTCCCTCGCCCCGTCGATCGCTGCCTGCACGGGAGACTTTCCCCGCTGGTAGTGGACGAGGATGTTCTCGCCGGTGACGATCGCGTCGTCCACGAGCATGCCCAGGATGAGGACGATGGCGAAGGTCGAAGGGAGGTTGATCGTGTCTCCCAGGAAGAAGAGGATCGCGAAGAGGCCGAGGAGCGACACGGGCACGCCCCAGGAGACCCAGAAGGCAAGCCGCGGGCCCAGGAGGATCACGAGCGACAGGAAGACCAGCGCCATCCCCTGGAGCCCGCTCACCAGGAGGAAGTCGATCCGGTCCTCCACGATCGAAGCGAGGTCGGCGAAGACCTCGACCTCGACTCCCTCCGGGACCGAGTCGCGCCTGGAGTCCAGGAGCTCCTGGACCGCCTCGGCGATCTCGATCACGTCCTCCTCGCTCGTGTTGTAGACGAGGAGGAAGACGGCCGGCTCCCCGGGGTCCTCGTCGGACGGGTCCGGGTCGTACCAGGATCGCCGGGCCGCCTCGTCGAAGCCGTCGCGGACGCGTGCCACCTGGCCGAGCGTCACCTGCCGCCCCTGGGCGTCGGAGAGGAGGACGAGCTCCTCGAACTCCCGGGCGGTGCGCCGCTGGCCGGCCGTGCGGATGGTGATCTCCCCCCGCGCGGTCTCGATCCGGCCCCCGGGGAGGTTCAGGCTCTGGTTCCGGATCGTCCGGACGATCTGGTCGAGCGAGAGGTCGAAGCCCTTGAGGTCGTCCTCCGAGACCTCGATCGAGATCCGGTACTCCCGGGTGCCGACGATCTTGACCTGGCTGACCTCGGGAAGGTCGAGGATCTCCTTCCTCATCTCTTCGGCGAGCTCTTTCAGGACCCGTTCGCTCGCCTTTCCGTGGATCGCGATCTCAAGGACCAGGCCGAGCACCTGGATCTCCGTCACGACCGGCTTCTCGGCGTTCTCGGGGAACTCGATCCGATCGACCGCGTTTTTGATGTCGGCGAGGATCCGGTCGCGCTCGTCCTCCTCGGTCCCGCTCTCCAGCTCGGCGAGGACCGTCCCCAGGCCCTCTCGCGAGACGGAGCGGACCTTCTTCACGCCCTGGGTCCCCTGGATCGCCTCCTCGATCTTGACGCAGATCCCCTCCTCGACGTCCTCGGGGCTGTCGCCCGGATTGATGACAGTGACCTGGATCTGGTCGAGGGCGAAATTGGGGAAGGTCTCGCGGCGAAGGCCCGCGAGGTAGATCGCGCCCCCTCCCACGATGAGGATCGTGAGGAGGTTGGCGTAGACCGGGTTCCGGGCGAAGCGTTCGATCATCGTGCGAGCGCGCGGATTCTACGCCCTCGCCGACCGTGCGACTACCTCCCGCGCACTGCCAGGCCGAGCGAAACCCTCGCGGCGAGTGTCGTCCGGCAATCGGTGCTACCCGGCGACCGTTCCGGATAGCATATCCATCAGACCAAGGGAGCAGAAGCTTCCCGCGGAAGGTGCGGGACCTGATCCCCGATCTCGAGCGGGCTGGATTTGCCGACAGGGGCGGAAAGGGAAGCCATCGGAACTTCGTCCACCCAAGAGTTCGGAAGCCCGTGACGATCTCTGGAAATCCCGGGGATGACGCCATGCGCTATCAGGAAAGAGCCGCGCGGCTTGCGATCGAGGAGTCGAAGCGATGAAGAAGGGTGACAGGTACGTCAAGTTGGTCGAGTGGTCCGAAGAGGATCACTCCTTTATCGGCAGCTGTCCCGAACTTTTCTACGGTGGTTGCCACGGGGAGGACGCCAAGGCCGTTTTCGCGGATCTGTGCGAGATCATCGAGGACGCGATCGAGGTGTACGAACAGGACGGGAGGGCCCTCCCGGAGCCTCTGTCCGGGCGCGAGTTCGTGAACGCGTTGCAGCGCATCGCGTGAGCTCCAGGGGGCGGGCGAAAACTCCTACCTAGGAGAGGGAAGGGATGCTCGAAGTCCTGGCGCTGAGGCTCGCGCAGCTCGTCGCGACTAGGCTCGGAGGGATCGCGATCGACCGCGTCCTGGGCCGGCTCCTCGACCGGATGACGGGAGCGAGGCGACCCGCGTCGGTGGAGGAGGTGAGGCTCGCGGTGCGTGAGGCGCTGGCAGAGGAGGGAGCACCTGTCTCGGCGGCCGACCGGGCGCTCGGCGAGTCCATGGGTGAGCTCCACGGCGAACTCGCGCGCGCCGGGAAGCGCCTGGAGGACCTCGACCGCTTCTCGCGCGAGAGCTCGGGCGAGATCCGGGGTCTCGTCGGCGAGGACCTCTCGGCGCGGCTCGACCGCCTGGGGGATCGCGTGATCGCGGAGCTAGAAAGAGAGCCGGCTCGCGCCGCACGGCTCCAGGAGGAGATCCTGGGCGAACTCTCCCGGATCGCACCTCGACTCGAACGGATCGAGGAGCGGATCGCGGGTATCGAGGAAATCCTGGCCCCCCTCAGGAAGATCCTCGACAGGAAGGCCGGGGAAGAGCCCGTGAGCGAGGCCGATCTCGCGGCGACGCTCTCGGCCGCCGAGAAGAAGACCGTGGACGAGGTCGAGCGCCGGGTCGCGACCGCGACGCGGTCGGGAGCGTGTCCGGGCGCCGTGCCCTTCCGCGAGCTCGGCCGGGCCTGGTATATCGGGCGAGACCACAAGCGCGCGCTCGCGAACTTCCAGGAGGCGGCCCTTCGCGATCCCCAGGACGGCGCCGCCTGGCGCGGCGTCTTCTTCGCCGCGCTCGGCCTCGACAAGCGGGAGATCGCGCTCGATGCGCTCCGGAAGCTCGGCGATGTGGCACCGGCGCTCATGCCGTTCCCCGCCGACTATGAGGTCGAGTCGGTGATCGGCCGGGGCGGGATGGGGGTCGTATTCGGGGCGCGCTACCGGCCCACGGGGAGGAAGGTCGCGATCAAGACGATCTCGCCGTCGGAACTCGTGGAAGGGGAAGAGGGCGCGCTGCGCCTCCTCAGGGAGGCGAAGCTCGCCGACCGGGTGGATGACGAGCGCGTGGTGAGGATCCGCGAGGTCTTCGAAGGGCCCTGGCCCATGATCGTCATGGAACAGGTGGAAGGCCCCGACCTCGGGGCGATGGTCCGCGAGAAGGGACCCTTCGCCCCGACAAACTGCCTCAAGCTCGTCAGGCAGATCGCGAAGGGCCTCGCCGCGATCCACGCGGTCGGCATGGTCCACCGGGATATCAAGCCTGAGAACGTACTTCTGACGGCCAAGGGGAGCGTGAAGATCACCGACCTCGGGCTCGCCCTTCTGGAAGGCGGCTCCGCGCTTTCGAAATCGGGCGTGAGTCCGGGAACGGCCGCCTACCACGACAAGGACGCCGCCAAACTTTCGCGAACTGACCCCAGGCTCGACCTCTACTCCCTGGGCCAGACCCTCTACTACCTCGCGACGGGACGCGTCCCGCTTGGCGCGATCGAGCTCGATGAACTTCCGGGCGAGCTTCGCGAGGTCTACGGACTCCTGGTGGGCCCGCCCGAGAAGAGGCCGCGAGACGCCGGGGCCTTTCTCGAGACCTTGGCTCGGCCCGTGGCCTTTCCACCTCGCGAGGAGCGGGAGCCATCGGATTTCACGTATCTGTGCGACGAGATCTTCGAGCGCGGCGGAGCTCGCCACACGGTAGGGGTCTACTCGGACCAGATGCACGCCTTCGAGGCGTTGCAGAAGGTCTTCAGTCGGAGCCTCTCGGCGGCCTTTTCCGGGTATCTCCGCACGATCATCGAGGTGAAGCTCGTCTCGGTCGACCAGCTCACCTACTCCGAGTTTATCATCTCGCTCCCCAATCCGACCTGCTTCAACCTCGTCACGACCAAGCCGCTCGAAGGGAAGATGATCCTGGAGCTCAACCCCTCGATCGTCTACCCCATCATCGACAGGCTCCTGGGAGGCGCGAGCGAGCAGGTGACGGTCCCCGACCGACCGCTCACCGACATTGAGTGGGAGATCATCAGCCGGATCTCCCGGCTCATCCTGGAGCAGCTCTCGCGGGCCTGGGCGAACATCAGGCCTCTCAAGCTAGAGCTCTCGCGGAAGGAATCCAATCCGCAGCTCATGCAGATCGTCGCGCCCAACGCGCCGGTGGTCCACGTGTGCTTCGAGCTCACCATGGGTTCGGCCTCCGGACTCGTCAACCTCTGCGTCCCCTTCATCCCGATCGAGCGTGCCGGATTGAGGAGGGGCTCGGAATCGCCGCGGTCATGAGCGCGGCGCTCAGCCCGGACGGCTCGCGCATCGTCGCGGCGTCGGTCGACGAGACGCGGTGCGAGTCCGGGACGCGACAACGGGCCATGAGCTGCGCGCCCTGCGCGGGCATGAGGAGGAGGCGAGAGCGCTGTCTTCAGCAGCGACCCGTCCTGCCGCTGGCTGGGTCCGTTCCCGAGGGGACCGCATCCTCCCGCTCGGGAAGCCCGGCAAGTATCAGTTTCCCCACATAATCATGGGGTGATCGTGCCCTTCGATCGGGACGCGCTGGCCCGACGGAACCGCCTCGATCGGCTGCCCGATCGACCGCGTTCTTGATGTCCGCGAGGATCCGGTCGCGCTCGTCCTCCTCGGTTCCGCTCTCGATCTCCGCGAGGACCGTCCCGGCGCCCTCCCGCGCGACCGAGCGGACCTTCTTCACGCCCTCGGTGCCTTCGATCGCCTCCTCGATCTTGACGAGAATCCCCTCCTCGACGTCCTCGGGGCTGTCGCCGGGATTGACGACCGTGACCTGGATCTGGTCGAGGGCGAAGTTGGGAAGGTCTCGCGGCGGAGGCCCGCGAGGTAGATCGCGCCCCCTCCGACGATGAGGATCGCGAGGAGGTTGGCGTAGACCGGGTTCCGGGCGAAGCGTTCGATCATCGTGCGAGCGATCCTCTTCCGCGACGCGGAAGACCCATGAGTCTACACGCGCCCGAACCCCAACTGGCGGTTCGCGGCCGGCGGAGTTAGATTCACTCGCGGGCTATTTGCTGGAGCGAGGGACATGGCGCACGAAGAGCTGCTCAAGAGAATCACCGCACGGCCGGACGTTTTCGGCGGGAAACCGATCGTTCGGGACATGCGTCTCTCGGTGGAGCTCGTTCTCAGCCTCCTCGCCCAGGGGGAAACAGCGGAGGAAATTCTGGCGGACTATCCGGGACTCGAGCCAGACGACATCCGCGCGTGCATCGCCTACGCCCACGCCGTCATCGCACATGATTCTCTGGATTCCGTGCGCGTCGCCCCGTGAGGTTCCTGGTCGACAGATCGGCAGGCCGCCACCTCGCGAGCTGGCTTAGGGATCGCGGGCACGACGTGGCCGAGGTTGCCGGACGAGGAGCCGACCCGGGCGACCCCGCGATCCTCGACTGGGCGGTTTGCGAAGATCGCATCCTCGTCACGATCGACATGGACTTCGGCAGGCTCGTCTATCGCGAGGGCAAGGACCACCGGGGACTCGTGCGGCTTCCGGACGTACCGACCCCGATGCGCATCGCGATCATGAGCGCACTGCTTCTGCGACACGGGGGCGACCTCCTCACCGGAGCGATCATCACCGTCCGGGGCAGCCGGATTCGCGTCACACCCCGGAGACGCTGACAGGGCGGGAGCTTCCGGACGAACGGTCTTCTCGGCCTACCAGGCCCAGCGGACCTTGAGCCGGGGAGCGTTCGCGAGCGAGGCGAGGTGCTGCGCGGCGAGGGCTCGAAGCGCCGGAAGCCGGCGCCGCACCGCTAGGTGGATCCTCCACGCGAACCACAGCGCGAGGAGCGCCGGGAAGACGCCGTGCGTGTGGAGGAGGAGGACGAGGAGGAATCCACCCAGGACGAAGAGGGCGAGGCAAGGGGCCCGGAGGCCGGGCACGGTCACGAGGGCCGCGGAGAAGGCGGGGCTGTAGTCGTAATAAGCGTCGATCGCCTCGGCGCCGGCGCCACCGCTCGGCCGCAGGTACTGGTCGCGGAACTCTCGGTAGGGGTCCAGGAGGAACTCCCACGCGCTCCCGCCGGCAATCGTCGTCAGGCCGCAGGCCCCGAACTTGATCTTCTGCTTGTCCTTCTCGACCGAGTCGCCGTAGTAGGGCGGCCCGCCGTTGTCCTTGGCCTTCCCCGAGACGTCGAGGCGTCCGGCCATGTAGAGGTGGTCGTTCGCTCCCCAGACCTCGATGTCCACGAGTGGGAGGTCGGAGAGCTCGGCGAAATGACGATCGGCCAGGACCTCGAGGAGGAACGGCATCGCGAGCTGGGTGACCGCGGTGATGAGCGGGCGGAAGGCCTCGAAGGGAAGCTGGACGATCGGCATCTCCTCGATCCGGAAATCGAAGCGCGGCAGGAGGCCGCTGTCGGCCCCGATCGAGATGTCCCTGGGCTTGGCGCGGATCGCGTTCCCCCGGATGTCCACCTCGAGATCGTCGAGAGGGACATCGAGGTCGAGGACGAGCGAGAAGAGGAGCTGGCGGGTCCCCTCGAGCTCCAGGTAGATGTCGACCACGACCTCGTGCGCCTGGAAGATGGCGTCCTCGCCGCGCCTCCCGAAGACAAGGACCGGCGAGAGCATCATCTTGACGTCGACCGTCACCGGGAGGTTGTCGGGGATGCCCGAGAGGTCGGTGAGGTTCGTGCCCAGGAGCCCGTTCAGCACCCCGACCGTCATCGTGACGAGCTCTTGCTGGCTCTTGAGCTTCTCGAGGTCGATGTTCGTGGCCCCGGCGCGGAAGGCCTCATACAGGGCCTGGTTCATCACGTCGTCGGAGACGGCGACCGTGATCTCCTGCTCGTGAGGGACGTCTAGTTCCGGGTCGTTGGGCGTGAAGAGCCAGCCGGGCTGAATGGGCTGGATCGGGTTGGACGGGTCCTCCGCGATGATCGAGGACTCCGTCCAGTGCCGGCCGTAGTCGTCTCTCAGTTCGAGCGACGCGAGCTCGCCATCCACAAGGAGGGATGCGCCGAGGATCTCCAACTCCCGGCGCTGCGGGAGCATGAAGAACTCGTTCAGTCGCTTCGCCAGGAGCGCCGGCACCTGCTCGGAGAGGATCTGCTCGACCGTGCTCTGGATGTAGTCCTTCATCCGGCGCTCGACCTGCTTCACCAGCGAGGACGGGAGTCCGGGGACCTTCGTCTTCATGCCAGACAGGGTCATGCTCTGCCGGATCGTCTGGATCTGGACCAGCCCCCCGGGCGACTTGTCGAGCGTGCACCAGGAGTCGTAGGTCGCTCTCTGGACGGTCGAGTTCGTGTTCCCCTTGATCTTGACGAAGAGGGCCTTGGTGTTGAACCGGGTCGAGAGGTACATCTCGTCGAGGTCGGCGTGGATGTGGAGGAGCGCGCCGTCGACGCCCAGGTCGAGCGTCAGCCGGCGGTGCCCCAGCCCGAGCGGCGTGATCTCGGTCTTTGCTCCGCCGCTCTTCATGCGCCAGATCGGCGCGCTCCGGTTGACGTCCCGGTACATCACCTCCGGCGTGAGGATCGGCTCGATGAGCTTCCCCAGCGAGTAGAAGCCCTTGTCGGAGAGGGTGAACTGGCTCGCGTACTCGATCATGTCGCCGCTCGGGCGCGGCTCGCCCGCGTAGACGCTCACCTTCTTCACGGAGCGCCCGCCGGTCGAGTTCGTCGCCGCGATCACGATCCGGTGGAGCCCGGGATCGTCGAATCGGGCCTCCAGGACGAAGAGGCCGGTGGCCGGGTCGAGCCCCGCGATCTGGCTTGTGGCTTCGGCCCCGTCGAGGGCGAGCAGGAGGTCGGCGACGCCCACCGGATCGGTTGCGCTCCCCGTGATCGTGAAGCGTTCGCCGGTGGAAACGAAGCTGCCCATCTTCGGCGAATCGATCGAGAGCGTTGGTCCCGCGGCCGTACCGGGGAGGAGCCCGCCGAGGCCCGCGAGGAGCCCCGCGCCGGTCGTGGAGCCTCCGATGCCCGTGCTCGAACCCGTCGATCCCGTGGAAGTCCCGGTGCCCGTGCCGTTCGAGGCGGGCGGAAGAATTCCGCCGGGCGGGGTCGTGTCGAGCCAGACGAAGTTCGAGTCCGTCGACAGGTCCTGGCCGCCGGTTGTCCGCGCCTTGACCGAGAGCGTGTTGAACCGGCCGCTCGAAAGCGTCGCGCGGTCCATCGAACCGAGGACCGTGGCGCCCGAACTCTCGGGTCGGATCTGGACCCCCCCCGATGGGACCGGCGTCCCGTTCACTTCGATCCGGACCGAGGCTGGATCGACATTTCCGGAGACCCGAATCTCGAAGTCCGTCTGGGTGACCGTCGTCCCGCCCTTGGGCCTGGTGATCTCCAGGTCCGGTCCGGAGCCCTTCAGGCAGCCGTGGGCGAGGAGAAGGACCAGGCCGAGCGCGAGGGGGCGCGTGAGGCGGGTCCGGACCGTGCGGGAGAGGGATCGCATGTGCTGAACCGTCATCCTAAACAGCAAACTCCGGACCGGGGCGAAGAAGGGTGGGATTGTATCTCCAAGTTCCCGGCATGCAAGGGGTTGTTGGCATCTCGCGCGCCGGGAGATAGCCTCGAGCGCGTTACCCCCGGAAACGGCCATGCGACCGTGGCCGTTACGATTCGGAACCTGGCCGGAAGAGAGGTCAGATCCCGGTCAAGATGCGGCGCGTGACGTCCGGTTTGGGGAACCGGAGCAGGACGCCGTCGTCGTCGATCAGCTTGCACGAGGGTCTGGCGAAGAAGGAGCTCCAGACGACGATCACGATGATCGCGAGGAACCAGACGAGGAAGCCCAGGACGATCCCCGTGCCGGAGCCGTCGCGCTTGTCGATGGCCCCGCCAACGAAGGCCCCCAGGAAGGGGAAGACGAAGAGGCCGCCCAGCCCCACGAGCCAGCCGATCAGATTGAAGAGGATCATGCTCCCCCGGCACTTGCCGCATCGCGGGAGCGTCCGGGCCGAGCGTTTCGTGAGAATGGAGCAGATGATCGCGCCAGGGAGGAGCCCCAGAAGAAGCGTGATGTAGGCCCAGGGCGGTGTGTAGGAAAAGGTCTTCTCCCAGAGCCGGATGTTCTCCTCGCCGCCGCAGATGAGACAAGGAGAGTCAGGCGCCTGCGCCCCGGGCGGGAAGAGGACGTCCTGACCCCGGATCTGTATCTGGCGGGCCTGTGACGCACCGCCACTGGCCCGCGCGCGCATGGCTGGGTCAAGCCACTCGCGGCAATGCTTGCACTTCTTGGCCGACCGCTGGATCGTCTCGCCGCAGACGGGGCAGGGCATCATGTCGCCGTTCGTCATCGTCATCCCCCTCCTCTATCGTGACGCGTGGAACTACGCCCAACGTTGCATTGTGGCTGTAGGGCGGGGGTTTATCCCCCGCCGCACGAGGGCCGGGACAAACCCGGCCCCTACTCGTCTTCTTCCGAGGACCCTTGCGTATACCCCGGCGTCTTGACCGTGCCGTACATGTAAGACTTGCGCTTCGCCGCCCGGGCCAGGGCAATCCGCTTGCCGAGGTCGTCCCAGCGGCCCTTCTGCGGGTCGAACGTCTGGACCTGCACGCGGAACGTGTCCTTCTCCTTGTCGTACTGGCCGGTGATCCGCATCTTCGTCATGCGGCCCTCGAGTTTGAGGAACGTGGCGGGGTGGTTTGCCAGGGGGAGTTCCCCGGTCTCGAACTCGCCTCCCTCGGTCAACGTGAAGGTCCCCTCGAAGCAGAAGGGCACGTTCGAAGAGAACATTGGAGTGTAGTTGAGGGCAAGCCACTTGGCTTTTACCGTGCCGTCGGTGTAGAAGGCCATGCGGAAATCGCCGCCGGTGACGATCTGGTCCGCTCGGTTGAAGGTGAGAGTGCCCGGGACGTTGAGGCCGGTTTCCGCGAAGGTCTCGAGATCGTCGCGGATGATCGCCCCGCCATAGAAGCCCCGCAGGGTCCTGTCCGCCGGCATGAACCACGCGTCGGCGATCCCTCCCGCGTCCTCCTTGGGAGGCTCTACCTGCTCCTCGTTCGAGCGTTGGATCACGGGCGGCCGGGAGCCCTCGCCGCTCGCCATCGAGAGGATGACGCCTTGAAGAATGGGCCACGCTGACTCGCGCGAGAAGTTGAGCTGGGGAGCGTGGTAGGAAGTCCACAGCGCCGCCTTTCTACTTCTTCCCGGGCTTCCGCTGGCTCGGCCTGCCGTAGGTCTTCTCGATGTAGGCGCGCATGAGGTCGCCGGGGTTGAATTCCGTCGGGTCGTACATCTTCTTCTTCGCGGCGACCGGCTCGGTTTTCCTGGCAGGGGCCGGCTCTTTTTTGCCCGGCGTCGTGCCTGCGCGCTCGGGCTTCCTCGCCGGGGCAGGTTCTTCAGGCTCGACGGGCCTCTCCGCGGACTCCTCCTCTCCCTCGTGGAGCGAAAGCGTGATGAGAGCGCTGTCCGAGCGGAGCTCCTCCATCACCTCGACCTCGCTCTCGAGGAGCTCGGGGCGTTCCTCGGGCTCGACCTCGGGCCGGCGCCGGGCGAGGGTCTTGGTCCGGCGCGAGACGCGGTCGAACTCGCGAGGCAGCACGACCTTGAGCTGGTAGTCGGTGATCTCCCCGGTTTCGGCAAGGAGCTCCCGGAGCGGGACGTACTCGCCCGTGCTCGTCTTCTCAGCCTGATCGACGCAGCACTGGTTGAGGCGGTTGAGCGAGACCAGGCCGAGCGAGAGCAGGAACCGCCCCAGCTCCACGTCCGACCGGAGTCGCTCGAGGAATGCGTATTTCCGCGCCAGCATCTTCTCGCAGCGGGAGCGGATCGGCCGTAGTTGCTCCGCCTGGAGAACTCCCTGGTCCACGAGGTACTTGTCGAGAGGCCGCTTGGGGAAGGAGCCGCTCGCGCGCGAAAGGTGCTTCTTCACCTTGCTCTTCTCCAGAAGCCCTTCGGAAACGAGGAGCTTCGAGAGCACGCGATCGGCAAGGCGGCGGGGGTGGTCGATCACGAGCGCTTCCCCGAAGCTCGCGGTGCCATCCTCCAGGGAGATCTTCTTCTCGCAAGAGGAACAGAAGACCGCTCCGCGATAGTCCTCCTTGCGTACGGAGACCTTCCCCTTGCAGTGGTGGCAGACGAGCGGGAGGTGGGAAACCCGCTTGGAGAGCTTCCTCACCTGGTACTCGGTTAGGTAGCCCTGCTCCACGAGGACGTCCGTGAGAGGGAGGGACCGCTCCTCTGCGGCCTTGGCACAGTCGCTGAGGTCCGCCTTGCGCACCAGGCCCCCCTCCAGGAGGAGGTCGACGAAGGCCTTGCCGGCGTCGTCTTCGCTCGCGTCGTCTGACATCGTTGGCTCTCCTGCGGCGGGGGATTGTAGCTCGCCCGGCCGTTCTTCCGCAACGATCCTCCGCTACCCCCGGCGGCCGAGACGGTCGACCCACCGTCTCCAGCGGGAGGTGCCGTGGCTGGTCGGCTCCCCGCGCACGAAACGGAGAAGCTCCTCGGAAAGCACGCGGGCGGAAGGAATCCGCCGTGCGGGGCGATGGGCCATCGCGGCCAGGACGATGGCCTCGAGTTCCGGGGAGATCGTCGCGTCGATCTCTCGGGGAGGGACAAGCTCCCCCTTGCGGAGTCGGGCGTAGACGTCCGCCGGCTCGAGGCCGGCGCGAGGCGAGCGTCCCGTGACGAGGAAGTAGAGCAACGCGCCGAGCTGATAGACGTCGGTTGCGGGTCCGATCCGCCCCAGCCGCGGATCAACCTGCTCCGGGGCCATGAACCACGGTGTGCCGATCGCCTGCTCCGGGCGCGTGAGGGCGAGGTCCTCCCCTTCGATGCGGGCGAGTCCGAGGTCGATCACCACGGGTTCCCCGTCGGCCCGGATCAGGATGTTCGCCGGCTTGAGATCCCGGTGGACGACCCCGGCGTCGTGCATCACGGCGACCGCGCCGGCCGCCTCGGCCGCGATGCGTACGCGCTCCTTCAGACCAGGCTCCCTGTCGCGGACGTAATCGCCCAGCGGGGTCCCCTCGACGCGCTCCAGGACGAGGTAGGGGACGGGGGCGTTCGCGTTGGCCGCGAGAAGTCGGAGCAGGTTGGGGTGGGACAGGCGCCTCGCGGCGCGCACCTCACGCTGGAACCGGGCGCGTGCCGCAGGGTCGTGAGCGAGCTCCGGCCGCAAGACCTTCACGACCGCGGGCGGCCCGAGTTTCAGCGCGCGTGCGGCGAAGACGACCCCCATCCCGCCCTCCGCGATCCGCTCTTCCAGACGGTAGTCGCCCACGGAATCGCCGGAGGCGAGATCGAACGGGTGTGCGGAATCCTTCACCGCGAACCAGTGTACCCCAATGTTGCATTGTTGCTCTAGGGCGGGGGTTTATCCCCCGCCCTGCCTGCGCCGCGCTGCGCAGCGGCGCGGCAGGCAGGCGCACCAGGGCCGGGATAAACCCGGCCCCTACATTTGGGTGACGGCTGTAGGGCGGGGGTTTATCCCCCGCCGCACCCGGGCCGGGATAAACCCGGCCCCGACTCGACCGGACGGTCCCGGACAGCCTCTACATATGCAACCATGAGGTTCAGCCTTCAGCCTTCAGGCTGAAGACGCGGCATGTCGTTTCTTTCTGAAGGCTGAAACCTGAAACCTGAAGCCTGGTGCGGCTTGACTCGCCGACCCTGCGACCTACAATCACCGCTCACGCTCGAGATACCAAACCTCACGTCGCGGAGCTTGACCATGACCGAGATCGTCGCCCCCCTCCTCCTGGGCCTTCCGCTCCTGGGCTCCGAGCACCTGCTCGCCGTCCTCGTCTTTCTGGGCTTCTCCGGCGCGGGGAACCCCGCCGACCTCGCCCCGAACCTCCCCGCGGAGACGATGGCCTACGTGCGCCTCACGCACCGACCGGAGGCCGCGGCGCTCGTGAAGAAGGCGCTCGAGGGCGCGCGGGGAGAGGACGGGGAGTTCCGGATCCTGATGGATCGGCTCCTCGAGAAGATCGAGAAGGAAGGTGGGTTCCGCGAACGAGGCTTCCGGGAGCTCGCTTCGAGGATCACCGGCATCCATTTCGTCGTCTACGGCTTCTCGGACGACGGGCCCTTCTTCTCGCTCGTCTTCGAGATGACGGGCGAGGAGGCGGCGCTCGAGGTCCTCGACCATTCGGACCGCTTCTTCCAGGAGCCCATCTTCCAGAAGCTCGAGGGCGAGGGGAAGTACCGGTTCGGGCCGGCCGAAGAGGCAGGGAACTGCCTCCGCGTGAGGAACCTCCTGGTCTTCGGGAACCGGGCCGAGGAGACGGTGGCCGGTCTCCGGACCGCGCCTGTCGCGAGCCTCGCCTCGTCGAAGACCTACCAGGCGGCGGTGGGGGAGAGCGGGACCGATGCGATCCTCCTCGCCTATGGCGACGGGCAGAAGTTCTTCTCCGCGCTGCGGGGCGTTCTGGAC
>JACQVV010000327.1 GCA_016209595.1 Planctomycetota bacterium | reverse complement strand
GCATGGGATAGACCGATCGCGAAGGATCGTCGACCACGCGCACCCCGGGGAACGACGAGAGGAGGCGCCGGGCGCGCTCCGGGTCGATCTCCCGCTCGAACTCAAGCGCCACCGACTCGGAGTGCGCACGGGGAACCGGGACGCGCACGCACGTCCCGGCCACCGCGAACGCGTTGGCTCCCAGGATTTTCGCCGTCTCGCGTGAGAGCTTCCGCTCCTCGATGCTCGTCCCCTCCTCGTCGAAAGAGTCGACCTGCGGGATCACGTTCCCGGCAATCGGGTGCGGGAAGACCGAGGAGACCAGCGGCTTCCCCTCGATCGCGGCGCGAATCTGGAGATCGAGCTCCTCCATCGCCCGGGCGCCCTTCCCGGAAACGGCCTGATAGGTCGAGACGATCGCGCGGCGGATTCCCGCTTCCCGGTGCAGGGGAAAGACCGCCATCAGGAAGAGGATCGTCGTGCAGTTCGGGTTTGCCACGATCCCCTGGTGCCGGCGGGCGTCCTCGGGGTTGATCTCGGGGACGACGAGCGGCACCTCGGGGTCCATCCGGAACGCGCTCGAGTTGTCCACGACGACCGCTCCCGCGCGCGCGAAGCGCGGGGCGTGCTCCTTCGCCGCCGCCGACCCCGCGGAGAAGAGCGCGAGCTCGGTCCCCCTCGGGTCGAACGCCGAGAGATCCTCGACCGGGAACTCCTCGCCCCGGAAGGCGAGCTTCTTCCCCGCCGAGCGAGAGGAAGCGAGGAGCCGGAGCGCATCCACCGGGAACTTCCGCTCCTCCAGGATGCGCAGGAACTCGATCCCCACGGCGCCCGTGGCGCCGGCGACGGCGACCTTCATCGTCCTCTCCCCTCCCTTGCCCTCACGAGCCCGCGTCGCGCACCCACGGTCCGCTCTTTCCGCCTTCCTTGCGGACGAGGCGAATCTTCCCGATCTCGATTCCCTTCTCCAGCGACTTCAGCATGTCGTAGAGGGCGAGACAGGCGACCGCGACCGCCGTCATCGCTTCCATCTCGACCCCGGTCCGGTCCTCGGCGCGGGCCGTGGCGACGACCGAGAGGACCGAGCGCGCCGCGTCCGGCTCGATCGCGACCTCGATGTCCGTCAGGCGCACCGGGTGGCACAGGGGGATGAGCTCCGGGGTGCGTTTGGCGGCGAGGATCCCCGCGACCCTCGCGACCAGGGCGGCGTCCCCCTTGGGCACGCTCCCGGAAAGCACCGCCGAGAGCGTCGCGGGCGAGACCTTGACCTCCCCCTCGGCCACGGCGACGCGGGAAGTCACCGGCTTCGCGCCGACGTCCACCATCCTCGCCCGGCCGGACTCGTCGAAGTGGGAAGACACGGGCGCTACTTCTGCTCTTCCACCCAGTCGGCGATGAAGATGTTCGTCTCTCGCGGCCGGGAACCGTGCCGGTTCGAGGCGAAGACGAGCTTCTTCCCATCGGGGCTGAACATGGGGAAGGCGTCGAAGTCGGCGTAGTAGGTGATCCGCTCCAGACCCGATCCGTCGGCCCGCACACCGTAGAGGTCGAAGTCGTGTCCCGCCGGGTCGCTCATGTTCGACGCGAAGACGATCCACTCGCCCGAAGGATGGAAGAACGGGCAAAAGTTCGCCGCGCCGTTCGACGTCACCTGCGTCTTGTTCGAGCCGTCCGCGTCCATCACCCAGATCTCGAGCACGATCGGCTCGACTTCGCTGCGGGCGAGCTTCTCGCGGTATCGCTTCGCCTCCTCTTCCCCCCCGGGGTGGTGGGCCCGGTAGCAGATCCGCTTCCCGTCCTCGCTGTAGAACGCGCCCCCGTCGTAGCCCTCCTCGTGTGTGAGGCGGACGACGTCCGTCCCGTCCGGCGCCATCGAGTAGAGCTCGATGTCGCCGTCACGGGTCGACGTGAAGACGATCCGGCCGCCGTCGGGCCGGATGGTCGCCTCCGCGTCGTAGCCCGCGGGATCCGTGATCGGTCGCGGGTTCCCCCCGTCCACGTCCGCCACGAAGACGTCGTAGGCGTAGAGCGGCCAGACGTAGCCCGAGCTATAGTCGGGCTTCGGCGGACAGTCGGGCGAGAGGTGGTGCGTGGACGAGTAGAGGATTCGTTTTCCGTCCGGGAAGAAGTAAGCGCAGGTCGTCCTCCCCTTTCCCGAGGAAACCATGCGCACGTCCGAGCCGTCCGCCCCCATCGTGAAGATCTGATCGCACCCCAGCGCGTCGCGGGTGGACTGGAAGACGAGGCGGGACCCCGTCCGATCGAAATAGGCCTCGGCGTTGTCTCCCCCGAACGTGAGTTGCCGCACGTTCGCGAGCCGGACCTCCCGCGGATCCCGGAGATCGACTCCGTCCTCCTGGGCCCGCGCGAAACCGGAGGCCATGAGCACGGCAGGCAGAACGATGAAGGATGTGGTTCGCATGGGGGAGGATCTTACCACTGACTACTCGCCCAGCGACCTCCGGCGGGTCGCCTCGACGCTGGCGCGCTGGGAATCAGGCGCGAGTTCGATCGCCCGCGCGAACGATGCCGCTGCCTCGTCCCGGCGGCCCAGCGCGGCCAAGGTCGCCGCGCGGCCCCACCATGCTTGCCAGATCGTACCGTCTAGCTCTGTCGCGCGCGTGAAGTCACGGAGCGCGAGCGCCTGATCGCCCTGCGCCTCCCTGGCAGCTCCGCGGTTGTGGTAGCCCGCGGCGTAGTTCGGATCGAGCTCGATCACGCGCGTGTAGTCGGCGATGGCGCCGGCGAGATCGCCCTGGGCGCGTCGAGCGTTCCCGCGGTTGCTGTAGCCCACAGCGAAGTCCTGATCGAGCTCGATCGCGCGCGTGCAGTCGGCGATGGCGCCAGCGAGATTGCCCTGGGCCTCCCGGGCGGCGCCCCGATTGTTGTAGCCAATGGCCAAATTTGGATCGAGTTCGATCGCGCGCGTGCAGTCGGCGACGGCCTCATTGAGATCGCCCTGGTTCAGCCGGACGCCGCCGCGGTTGGCGTAGGCCAAGGCAATATTCGGATCGAGCTCGATCGCGCGCGTGAAGTCGGCGATGGCCCCGTTGAGATCCCCCTGGTCCAGCCGGGCGGCGCCGCGGATATTGTAGGCCATGGCGTAGTTCGGATCGAGCTCGATCGCACGCGTGCAGTCGGCGATGGCGCCGGCGAGATCGCCCAGAGCTTTCCGGGCGTTCCCGCGATTGTTGCGGGCGAAGGCGTCGTTCGGAGCGAGCTCGATCGCGCGCGTGTAGTCGGCGATCGCGCCCCGAAGATCGCCCTGGTCTGACCGGGCGTCCCCGCGGCCGGTGTAGGCGTTGACGAAGCTCGAATCGAATTCGATCGCGCGGGTGAAGTCGGCGATGGCGCCACCGAGATCGCCCTGGGCCTGTCGGACGAACCCGCGCTGCACGCAGCCCACAGCGTCCACTGGGGTCTCCACCCACGACGATGGGAAAAGGAGACGAACGGCGAGGAGCGTGCGGCGTCCGAAGGGCGAGAACTCTCCGGCCACGTAGCGCCGCTCAAAGAGGGCGCGGGAACCCAGGGCGTCACCTAGGCGAGAGAGGGCGATCACCGCCGCGATCGCGGCTTCCTGGGCGGCTTCTCGAGTCGGGGCGGAACTGGCCGGGGCGCGGAACGCCTCCCAGGTGGCATCGAAGGCGCGGCGGAGAGCCGGGATCGCGGCATTTTCGGGGTCGTCCGGATCGGGCGGAAGTCGGTCGTCCCGAAGACCGAGCTCTTCCTCGAGCGCGGCGGCGGCGAGATAGCGGCCCGCGTCAAGCGCGGCGGCGAGGCGACCCACGAGCTCGCGCGTGAAGACGCTCCCGGAGCGGGCATTCGTGGCGAGCGACTCCGCGCGTTCCTCGAAGACAGCGCGGCGGAGTTCCAGCGGTGCGCCCGCGGGAAGCGTGCCGGCAAGAATCGTCCTCGCACGCTCGACGCTCGCGGCGACCGGGCCGCGGTTTTCGAAGGCGGCCGAGATCTGCTCGACGAGCTCGCCCACCTCACGGAGAGCGCCGGGGCTCCTTGCCTCCAGGCGGGATCCGGCCGTGATCCAGGCCGCGACCTCGTCGGCCTCGCGCGGGTCGTGGGTTTCTTGCGCCTTCGCGAGACGCTTACGCACGGCATCCGGGAACGTCACGCCGCCGGCCGTCGCATTGGCGTTTGCCTTTCGGCCGAGAACCTCGAGCAGCACGATCCTGGCGACGCCACGAGGGCCTTGCTCTTCACCTGAACCCTGAAGCCTGAAGCCTGAAGGCTGAAGCCTGAAAAGGGCGTAACTCGAAAGCTCGGGCTTCGTCGCCGCCGCGAGCCGGCGAGCGCGCTCCTCGAGTTCGCCCTCGATGAGCCCGCCTTGCTTCTCGCCTTCGCCTTCCGCCTTCTTCTCGCTCTGCTTTTCGACGAGATCGATGAGCGCATCGAGGGCGTCCCTGTCCTTCTTTGCCGCGTCCTCGAAGGCGCGGTCGACGGCCACGAGGCGGGTTTCTCGCTCCCCTTCGCCCACGGCGCCAGCTCGGTACGGACTTTCGGCGAGGATCTGGGCGAGGGCCCAGTCGCCGACTTCTTGCGCCTTGTCCTGGAGTTCGTTCGCGCGCCGGGCAACGTCCGACTTCCAGTCCTCCGGGGGAGATGGATGGAGTTCGAGCGAGCGGCTCGATTTCTCCAGGGCGGCGACGTGGTGCCGGAAGTAGTCCTGCGGTGCGGCGGCGTTGAACGGATGACCGGACTCCGCCTCGCCCCAGTCCCGTTCGCCCTGGGCGTGGAGCTCCTCGGCCGCCGAGACCTTCCGGGCGCGAGTCGCGAGGGCCATGGCGGCGAGGCCTGAGACGAGGGCGAGGATCGCGGCGGCGGCTCCGAAGACGATGGGCTTGTTTCGCTTCGCCCACTTGACCAGAACTTCCCAGGGGTTGTATCGCGCTGCGGCGAGCGTGTGGCCCGACAGGTAGGCCTCGATGTCGCGGCGGAGAAGGGCCACGCTCTGGTAGCGGTCGTCGGGCTCGGGGGCCATGGCCTTCATGACGGCGGCCTCGAGCTCGCGCGGGATCGCTCGATGTGGCGCTCTCCGGGACGGCGGGACGAGCTCGCCGCGAGAGACCTTCTCGATCACGGCCCACGGGGTCTTTCCGGTGAAGGCGGGTTCGAGGGCGAGGATCTCGTAGAGGATCGCGCCGAGCGAGTAGATGTCCGAACGGCGGTCGATCCGGCTGACTTCGCCCCGCGCCTGCTCTGGAGGCATGTAGGCCGGGGTCCCCATGAGGGCGCCGTCCTGCGTGCGAAGGGGGTTCGCGCCGCCGTCGAGCACGCGCCCCGCGACGGCTCCCGACGCGAGGTCGGGGGCCACGGCGGCCTCTGCTGTGTCAGGGTGGCCCTCGATCTTCGCGAGGCCCCAGTCCATGACGAGGACTTCGCCGAACTCGCCCGTCATCACGTTCGCGGGCTTGAGGTCCCGGTGGATCACGCCGCGGCTGTGGGCGAAGGCGATCGCGTCGCAGACTTTCAGGAACACGGGGAGGAGTTCGCCCAGAGAATCCGCGCCCCGGGGCTCGCCCGCATCGGCACGCTCGACCTTCCGCCGGCGCGAGCCCGGTCTCTCGCGGCGCCCCGAGCTCTTCTCGCGCAGTTCGCCGAGGATCGCCGCGAGATCCCTCCCCCGAACCCGTTTCATCGTGAAGTACACCCGTCGGTCCGCGGCAAGACCGAGCTCGTGAACGGGGATGATATTCGGGTGCTCGAGCTGGCCCGTCACCTGGGCCTCGACGAGGAATTTCTGCAGAAGCCCCGCCTCCTGCGATCTGCCCAGGATCACCTTGGCCGCGAGCTCCCGGTTGAGCTCGGGGTCCCGGACGAGGAGGATCTTCCCCATCCCGCCGGCTCCGAGTTCCCCCAGGACGAGATGGCGCCCCAGGGCCTCCCCGCCAGCGGCGGGGGGAGGCGCCGCGCGAGAGGCGGCGTCCGCCGGGTCCTCTAGCACCGTGAGGGCGACCGCGCAAGCCTCGGCCGCCCCGCCGACCAGATCCCAGACCGACTTGAGATCGCTCTGGCACCCCACGCCCACACCAGGCACGGCGACGGGCTTCCCGCACGCCGGACATCGGACGCTCTGCCCAGCCCGCGCCGCCGGCGCCGATAGTCGCTTCCCGCAACCGCACCGGAACTCGATCGACATGGTGCGCCTCCTCTCCCGAGCCCGAGCCCGAGACCGGACTGTTCGACTATCAGAGTACCGGTGCCGAGAGCTGGCTGTCGAGAGCACTCTGGCCGACCCAGGTCTCGGAACCGCCGGTGCGAACGGTCATGTTCGCGAGCTCGCACACCGGGTTGGCGAAATGTGTCGGTGAATTCGCGAGCTCGCACACGAGGCCGTTGGTGGGAGGCGGTGAATTCGCGAGCTCGCACGCCGGAGTCCCGGTGAGGACGGGCCGAATCATCAGGTCGCACAACGAGTCGCGCGAAAGAGCGGCAGTTTTCGGGGGACCCGTCGCCGCATCCGTGACCCCGCTCCTGCAACGCGGGAGAGAGGCTCGCGCCGGTCGGAAGAAGGGCTTGACACGGGAGTGGCTCTCATACTGAGCAGACGGTGGACATTCGACGCAAAGCCGCCAAGGCGCAAAGGCGCGGGGAGAGCAACTGGACTGCGCGGTATGTTCAGTACGAGAACCACACCCGCGGCGCCTGGCCCGGCGTGGTATAGTGAGTCTCTATGGAAACCCGCGAGGAGCAGCCGGTGGAGGTCGAGCGGATACGACGGATCGTGGAGATCGGCCCGACGCGGGAGATCCTGTGGCTCTTCGAGCGGTGGACCGCGCCGCGGGTCGGTCGCATGATCGAGTCCGATTACTGGGCCGAGATCGCAACTCACGCGAGGAACCGGAGTGGCCGTCAGGATCCCCATTCGGCTTGAGGCGGGCCTCGGCGCCTCGCGGGGCTCCTATCTCGAGACCGTCGCGCTCGTCTCCACGGGCTACGAGGCGCGGGCCGCCGACTGCTCCCTTCCCCGGGGCGCCGCGGAGCGGCTGGGCCTGTGGCCCGCTCCCCCCGAGGCCGAGGAGCGCATGGTGCGAGGTTATGGCGGCGAGGTAACTCTCATGAAGGTTGCCGCAGCGCTCCGGATCCGCATCGCTGACCCCGCGGCCACCGGCGGCCCGGTCACGGCCGGAGCCTTCCTGGCGACCGGCGAGCGCGAGCTTCTCCTGTCGGATTCTCTCACGGGGGCGCTCGGGATCGTGATCCTCGACGCCGGGCAGGGCATCTGGCGGCTCCGCGGAGAGCCGGACTCGGCGGGACGCCCCAGCCGGGCCGCCGAACTGCATCCGAACGCTCCAAGGGCGGGAGACAGGCTCCGGACGAGCCAACCAAAGGCTTGACACTCTGGCTGCTGGACGGTCTATTGCATAAAAAAAGGAGGGAAAGATGGCAGTGATCCAGGCGGGCAAGCATCCGGCGAGTCGGATCGAGGTCGGCGACGAGATCCTCGAGCGAGCAAAGGACGTCGTCACGGCGCCGGTGAAGGGACGCCTGGCGAAGTTCGCCGGCTCGCACCGGGCGTACTCGGCGGCCGAGAAGAAGGTGGAAAGGGCGGATGGCGCACTGCGGAAGCAGCAGGAGAAGGTCGCCGAGCGCGATGGCGACCAGGACGAGGCGGTGATGGCGCTCGCGAGCGCGCTCGCGGGCGACGGTCTGCCGCGGGCGAATCCCTTCCGGCCGTTCAAGTTCGAGGCGCCGTCCGTGATCGTGAAGATGGCGTACGCCAAGGAGGCGAAGCGCGTCCTCCAGCTCGCCGGGGCCGTCAAGAAGATGAAGGGCGCGTCGAAGAAATCGACCGCGGCGGCGAAAACGGCCGAGAAGGCGGCCCGGCTCGTCCAGGCGGCGCTTCGCCCCATCGCCTCCCTCGAGAAGAAGAAGACTCAGGCGATCACGCGGCGCGACGCCCTCGGCCAGCCGTGGGAAACCGCCCTCGGGTCCCTCAAGCGGGGAGCCCGCGCGGCGGAAGACGATGGGGCGGTGGGTCTCTTCGCGGCCCTGTTCGAGACCCAGAAGCGTCCGGCGAGGAAGCCGGCAGCCACCGGCGCCGGGACGACAGGCAGTCCGGCGCTCGGATCGTCCGAGACGAAGTAGCTCCCCGGCCTCGCCGGGTACTCGGGTGCCCGACACCCGGGTACCCGGACCTCGTCATGGAGATCGACGACCGCGATGGGGAGGATCCGCGGCTGCATGGGGAGCGCGGGCCCGCGCCGCCGCGGGAAAGAAAGGAGGTGCATGTGTCCCGACCCGGCAAGTCGTCTCGGCCCCCGACGCCTCGAGACCGCTGGCAGGCCCGCGAGGTCCGTCGGTTCGAACGGAAGGACGCATCGGGCACCCACGTCCACGAGATCGAGCTTCGGGGCCTCTCGTTCACGACCCGAGGGGGCATCGTCGGATCGGGATTCCGGCAGGAGCCGCCTCGAGAGTTCGCGACGCTCGAAGAGAGCCGCGCGGCGGCGGAGCAGCTCGCCGCCCAGTGGCGGGAGGGAGGGCACGCCGAGGTTCCGGTTCAGTGGGATTTCCAGGCCACCGCGATCGAACGGCCCCGGCGCCGGTTCGAACACCCCGACGGAGGCGCCGCCACCGTGACCTGGGAGAACGCGGAATACGAGGTGGAGTCGACCGGACCGGGGGGCGGAACACCCAAGGTCACGAGGTTCCCGGGGTACAGCCCCAAACACCTCGATGCCTACGACAGGCTCGTCGGGGACCTCATGGCGCGGGGCTTCCGCGAGGTCCCGCCGGGTTCTCAGCGTCCCGGCGAGTGGAGGAAGATCGGAAGGGGGAAGGGCACTCTCGTCGAGCGGCTGGACCGCTTCCTCCGCAAATGCCGCCCCGAGTACTACGCGACGCTGGGGCCCGGAATCGAAGAGCGGCGGCTCGGATCTTTCGAACGTAAGATCGGCCGCACGCTGCCCCCGCTCCTCCGCAGCTGGTTTCTCTGGAAGGACGGGGAGTCGGTGGAGGGAGAGGTCTGCGAGCGATTCCAGGACAACTGGAGCCTCATGTCGATCGACGAGGCCGAGAACGTGTGGACGATTGACCGCGACCTGCTCGCCGGAGGCGAACTGGAGGCCGGCTGGTGGCATGACGGGTGGGTTCCCTTCCTCGAGGACGGCGGCGGAAGCCACTTGTGCGTCGACCTGGAGGGCGTCGACCTGAACGGGCCGGGGTCCGGCCGGAGGGGCCAGGTCCTGGCGTTCTGGCACGACGACGGCGGCCGGCGAGCGAGTCACGCAAGCATGGACCTGTGGCTCGAGGAGTTCGTCTGCGCGCTCGAGGACGGCCGCTGGAGCGTCGATTCGGACGGCTGTCTCCTGTGGGGCTGAATAAGAGGGCCCGAGGCCGCGGCGTAGCTCTGCTGCGCCGCGGCCGGACCGCCGGGGCGAAAAGCTAGATGCCTCGACGAACGACCTCCCCCGCCGCACCCCAGGTGGGATCTTCAGCTGGCTACGTCCCCACCCCCACGAGCTCCCCGGCCTCCCGGCGCGAGGAGGCGATCCACCGGCGGATCTCTTCCGCCGCGGCGCGCCAGCCTGGCCCCAGGCGGACCGAGAGGAAGTCGCGATAGAGCCGATCCACGACGGCGATCCACTCGTCGAGGAGAGCGAGCTCCCCTTCGAGGCGGTCGTCCGGATGTTCCTCGTGGATGCGCGGGAGGCGGAGCCCCGTCGCATCGAGGGTGTGGGCGGCGAGTCCGAAGCGCCACTCGGCCTCGTCCTTGGCGAGAACGAGTCGCAGCGACGCCACCTTCTTCCCGGTCGCGAGCGCGAGCCGGGCCTCGGGAAGGTCGGCGGGATGCCCCCGCCGGAAGGAGTCCACGGTCTCGTCGGCCTCGTCCGGATCGAGGACGAGGACATCCCCGACCATGAGCCCGTAGCGGTCGAGCCCCGCGAGGTCGAAGTCGCCTCCCACCTCGTCGATCCTGTGCCAGAGCCAGGTGAGGAACTCGCGGCCGAGGAGCCGGTTCGTTTCGAACTCGTCGGCCGGCGCCTCCGAGTCGCCAGATCCCGCGAACGAGGCCGGCCGGACCGAGTCGAGAGCCCCGATGCACGAGGCGGGGAGGTCGAGAACGCGGGCCCGCCGCACCGGGCGCAGTCCGGTCAGCGTGCGCTGGAACGTCGTCTTGAACTCCTCCCGGAAAGCGTCGGAGACGGCGTCGGCAGCGGAAAGGAGGATGACCTCCTGGCGCTGGAGGTGCCAGATCGCGGGATGGTGAGAGTAGCTCGGCGCCGCCTCCTCGGCGAGCTCCTTTTTCACTTCCTCGCGGATCTCCTGGCGAATCTTCGACGGCAGGACCGCGAGCCCCATCTCCTCCCGGCGGGCGCGCTCCTGGAGCGCGACCTTCGCCTTGACGAGCGCCGCGGGCGCGCGCCGGCGGTCGACACGCAGCGCGAAGAAGAGCCGCCCCGCCTCCACCCAGCGGCCGGCGTCCGGCTCGACGTCGTGGTGGTTGTCGAAGGCCGACCAGCCCCGCGCCTCGCCCTGGGCCGGGACGAACTCTCCATCGGCGGGCCGGGCGCGCATCGTGATTC
>JACQVV010000324.1 GCA_016209595.1 Planctomycetota bacterium | reverse complement strand
TGGCCGTCCACCGGGCCGACGTCTCCCGGCGCCACGAGGTCGCCGCGCTCCTCGCTCGAGTCGACCGCGAGTTCCCCGCGCTTCGAGGCGTGATCCACGCCGCGGGGGCTCTCGAAGACGGGGTCCTGATGAAACAGGAGACTCGACGCGGCGCGAGACCGGGCAGGAAGGGAGCCAAGAGCCGTGAGCAACGAGGAACTGGAGCAACTCCTGAAGTCCCTTCACCTCGACCGCATCCTCGATATCCTCGGCGACGAGCTCGCTCGCGCCTCGAAGTCCCACTCGACCTACAAGGAGTTCCTCGCCAGGCTGCTGCGGGCGCAGCCGATGACCCACAGATTCTTCTGAGGAGACATTTTCCGCGGGACGCGACACGAGGGGTATCCGCGGTTCATCGAGGGCGGGTGCACCCGAGGCGGAGGAGTCCGCACGATCGTATGCGTGTATAATCTGCCCATGCCATTGATCCACCGAGTCATGAGGCAGGACGACAGCAACCTCGGGGCCCCGCGGATCGCCAGGACCGCCGAGGGCCTCGGAGCGCGCGCCGGGAAAGACATCCCCGCTGACTCGGACGGAAACGTGCATCCGGGAAACCACGGAATGTCCGTCATCGAAGACTGGCAGGCGATGTTCCGGCGAATGTCACCGAGCCTCTTGCCTCGGACATGGCGTGCCGTGCTCCTGAACGCGTCGACGACGGAGGAGCAACGCACGAAGGCGAGGGGCGCGTTCGGGCAGGGACACCTCTGGAAACACGGCCTGGGCTCGTGGGAAGCTGGAACGGTCACCGATCGACTCGTGCTCTGCATCGACGGACGCGATAGATCCCACGGCTTCATCTCCCCCTCGGGGGCCACGAGTTTCGAGGCGTACCAGTCGGCCATCGTTGCGACGCAACGCGACTGGGTCCTCGTCTCTCCGGAGGAGAGGACCTGAGATGATCCCTCTCGATCTCTCAGACCTCCCCGAGGCGGTCAGGAGCTACATCGACAACATGCTCTTGGTCCATCCGGCGATCTCGCCGAGTCGATCGCCGGCCGACGAGCAACTGTCGAGCGATCTGGCGCAGCAGTGGGAGGAGCTGGACGAGGACGAGCAGCTCCTCGTCGATGGGCTCAGCGGCGACCTCTACGATCTCTCTGGGGAGGACATCCCGCTCTCCGGGGATGTGGGCGAATCCAGGGCTCGGGACTCCTTCCTGCGGGGAGACTTCGGCGAGTGCCTCCGCCTGCTGCGTAGCATCGAACCGGCCTGCCCGCGCTCCCAGAGGCTCCTGATGCGCGCAATGGCCTGGAAGCGACTCGGGTATCAGGCCGTCTCCTCCCACTTTCTCGGAGAGGCTTTCAAGGCACTCATCGTCGAGCTCGCGAAGGGCGAGCTGACGGAGGATCGCCTCCTCCCCTTCAAGGGCACGGACAGGTCGCTCGGAGTGCCGCTCGGAACGGTGTTCAGGTGGCACGTCCGAGGCTGGATCCGCCTCGCCAGGTGGGCGACGCGTGGAGAGGACAGGCCTGGGGAGCCGATCCTGACCAGGAGATCGCAGCTCTTCCTAGTGGCCGCCAAGATCCTGCTCGACGCGGGGGCGCCCCTAGCGACGACCGGGGCCTGCTTCGAGCCGATCGCTGCGACGCTCTCGGGAGCGGCCGAGATGAGTCCGCCGGGACGCGCCTACATGCTCGTCAATGCGGCGGAGCAGACGACCGACTTCCTGATCGCTCGCGAACCTCTACCGCGAGAGGCCCCCCAGTTCTCCGGCAGCTGGGTCGTCGACTTGACCTTGCTGGAGTCGACGATCGCCAGGCGTCCGAGTCCAGTCGCGTCCGACCGCTTCGCCGAGCTTCCCGGGTTCGATGCTGTGCTCGAACTCGGCTTGCCGGAGCGAGCAGAGTTACTCGTCTCGTCACCTGCCTGACGGTCGTTCTTCTGGAGCATCGCCTCCGACCTACAGGTGAACGCGTGCCCCGCGCTGGAGGTGGTTTCAGCAGAGGCGGGGTCCGCCGGGAGCTCGACCGCGCCGACGGCCAGGGTCATGCGGGCGCGAGGAGCTGCATGTCGGGCTGACCGAGGAAATCGATGAGGCCCAGGAGGGAAGCCCGGATCGCTTCCCATGGCTGGTCGAGGTCGAGCGTGCGAACGACCACTTGGTGCCCGCCCAGGCGGTACCGCAAGTCGAGGTGCAGGCCGGCGGCAGCGTAGAGAAGAACGCCAACGACGTCGCGACCCACGCCGCCCTTCGCCTCGAGGTTTTTGAGGTACGCGAATACCTGGTAGAGGTGGTCGGAGCGGATCTTCGCCCGACCCTGCCAGGCCCCGAGCTGGATCGGTTGTTCGTAGAACTCCGTCTCGATCACGACCTTCTGAGCCGCCGACCAAAGCGAGATGTCCGTGTTCATCACAGGCAGCCACTCTGCATCCGCGCCGGTGTGCCCGCAGTCCCACGGTATCCTCTCGGCGCCCACTTGAAAGACTCCCTGCTCGTGCCGCAGGAAGTTCCGGATGAATCGCTGAAAGAGAAGGCCCATGCGTCGCTCGTCTGCCCGGAAGTCGTGGAACCGTGTCGCTCCAGTTCCTGGCTCGACGAAGAACTGCCGGGTCGCCAGCTCGCACACGCGGAGAAGGAACCGATAGTGCGCAGTGTTGCGGTGGAGGACGACCCTTCGGAATGCCGCGACGCTCGGCCGCGTCGACGAGACCCCGGTCATCCGTTTCGCGAGAGCCAGGAGCCCCGCGCGGAGACGTGGATCGACACCCGCGTCGGCTAGTCGCTCCACCGTGCCCTTCAACAAGCGATTGTGGAGGACGTCATGGGACAGGTCATCTGTGACGCACGAGACGAGCCCCCGATGTTCCAGCTTCCGCTTCACGGTCAAGGACACATCGATGCGCCCCCGAGGCGATCGCAGCTCCTCCGCTCGCTCGACGTATTCGCGACTGAGGCCTCGCCGCAACAAGCGGGCGACTCCTCCGACCAGTACGCTCGCGAGGAGATCCTCGACGCGGTCTCCGAGTAGTGGCGCCGTGTCGATGAGGCTCCGCCCTTCGAGGTACTCCCAGGCGTAGCAGAGCATGTAGTAGACGTTGCGAATCGGGACCACGGCTCGTCAGTCGTCGGCCAGGAGGAGTGCCTCTGCAGCCTCCGCACGGTCGCGCCGGTCGAACCAGTACTCGCGGAGGAGTGGCCCGATCTCGTACTCGACGATGCGGCTGAACCATCGCTCGTCACACGGGGCGCCGTCCCCTCGAGCGCAGAAGTAGCTGTGCCCGATCCGGAAGCCCCTCCCGAGGTCGTCATCTCCATCGATCTCCGCGTTGACGTGTCGCACGCGGTCACGGATGCGAGCCACGAGCGTCGGCGCGACCCCCATCCTCGCAAGGTGATTCTCGAAACCAGGGCTGTCGAAGGCCGGTTCGACGTCGATGAACGCAAAACGTCGCCGCAGGGCGTAGTCGACCATGGCGAGCGACCTATCAGCCGTGTTCATCGTGCCGATCAAGTAGAGGTTGGGTGGAACATAGAACGGCTTGTCGTCTTCGGCCGCGTACGCGAGCTTCACGCCCCACTTCGGGTCGCGCTTGTCCGGCTCGATCAACATCATCAGCTCGCCGAGGACCTTGCTGACGTTGCCGCGATTGATCTCGTCGATGATCAGGACGTAGCGATCCTCGCGATCCTGGAGCGCGCGGTCGCAGAACCGAAGGAAGGGGCCATCGCGCAGTTCGAAGCCGCCGCCGGTCGAAGGGCGATAGCCCTGCACGAAGTCCTCGTAGCTGTAGGACTGGTGGAACTGGACGACACAAACATTCTGTGGGTCCCGTCGACCGATGATCAACGAAGCCAGCCTATCGGCGAGGAATGTCTTGCCGACGCCGGGCGGTCCCTGGAGCACGACGTTGCGGCGATGACGCGCGAGTTCCACCCATCCTTCGATCGTCTCGCGGGGCCGGAAGCGATCGCCAGTTGCCTGATCGAGTCCATAGACTGGTACTTGCGGCAGGGTTCCGGTCGCCGGCTGGATTCCGAGTGGCTCGTCTTCGTCGTCGTCGAGTCCGATCGCGCGACGGATATCAGCCACGAGCTGCGCGTATGTCGTGATGTCGGTGAGCGTCTTGGTGACGAGGGGGCGGTCGCGAGGTTTCCAGGCTCCGCTGTGCAGCCAGCGGACCCTCCTGGTGTGCTGGTACTGGCTACGCGAGGAGTCGAACGTGTAGTCGGACTCCACGATGCCGTGCCCCACGATCACGCGTCGCCCCTTCTTTGCGAACACGACGTCACCGGGCCGCATGACTTTGGCGAATTCCCAGCAGGCGAGCGCATCGTGCATTGGTTCGGGTCCTTCCCCACGGCTCCGCCGAAGCGCGTCAGCGACCTCCTCCAGGTTCTGGAACCGCGATAGGTCCCCAAGGCCATCCCACCCGATCGCAGCGATCCCCTCGCGGTGGAACTCGTCCCACAATGACGCGTTGGGGCCAGGCGCGATCAACCAGACGCGAGCGCCCTCACTGGCGGGCGTATCGACCGGAGCCTCTTGGTCAACCGGCGGTTCGATTGCCTGGCCTTCTTGCCCCCGCTCGCAGAGGTGTTCCAACTCCCAGCGGCCCGTCCCGAGCGCCACGTGCAGGGAGCGGAATGCGGTCAAGAATCGGAAGTACGTCTCTACCCTGTCGGGCGAGGGGGCGTACACGCCGTCGTCTTCCAGCGCCCGGCGGCTTGACTCGTAGAAGACGGGCCAGGTGTCCGGGGCCTGCATGTGCCACGC
>JACQVV010000328.1 GCA_016209595.1 Planctomycetota bacterium | reverse complement strand
GTGACGACCCACTCGGAGACGTCGTCTCCCGCGACCCCCGCGATCTGCCAGTCGCCGGGAACCCGGTACTCCAGCCGGTCGGCGGGGCGCCCGGATACGGTGACCTCTTCGTATCTCTCGACGGAGTATCCATAGGGAGAGAGCGCGAGACCGGAATAGGACGCCGACGCGAGGAGCGAGCCCCGCGTTCCCTCCTCGCGGGGGAAGTGCCACGAGAGGTCGAGTTCCCTGGCGCGGCCGAGATCGATCGAGAGGTCCCGCCCTTGGACGACCGCGAGGGCGCCTCCCGCCGCGCGGAGTTCGGCTCCTTCGGGCAGCCGTGCCGAGAGCGTCGCGGCCGGTCCGCCGAGGAGAGGGGCGCGCACCCTGGACACTCCCGGGACCGTCTCGATCTCCCCGCGCCATTCGAGCGCGAGCTCGTGGTTCCCTTCCCCCTGGATCTCGACCTTCGAGTCCCCGAAAACGCCGCATGCTTTGCCGTCGAGGGCGAGCGAGACGAGCGGGGTGGCGCCTCTCGGGATGTCGATCGTCCCCCACGAGGAACCGAAGAGGCGAACCGGGACCGTGGCGGCGAGCTTGAATTCCCCGTCCGCGATTTCGAGGACGTAGGCGGCCGCGCCGATAGCGATGTCGAGCGGGAAGGGCCTGGGCTCGTCCGGCTTCGGGAAGGCGAGCTTGTGGAGCCGATGGAACCCGTCTTCGGTGAGGAAGACGCGCGTTTCCTCGGCCGACCCGGGCGGCGAGTCCTCCCGTCCGCTCGAGACCCACACCGAACCCCAGGGCTCCCGCGCCCTCTCCTCCTGCGCGAGGGACGCGCTCGCGAAAGCGAGCCCGATGACGAGAACGAGCCCGCGCGCTCCCCACAGGGGCTTGTGAAGGTACGGGCGGATCCGCCGTGCCAGGGGAACCGCCCCGGCGAGCGCGAGGACACAGACGAGCGCCTCGCAAGCTGGAACGAGGAGGAGCGTGGAATCCCAGGAGAGCGCGATCGGCAAGAGCGTTCCAAGCGCGAGCCCGCCGGAGGCGAACCACCAGAAGGGGGCGCGGCGCCGGCGCGCATAGAGGAAGACGGCCGCGAGGACGACGGAGAGGAAGACTCCCTGCCGGGTTCCGCGCCCCCTGTCGAGCCTCTCATAGGAAAGCTCGATCCTCGGGGCGCCGCCCATTCGTGTGAGCGCGATCTCGGAGGGTTCGGTCTCGCCGGCCCCGTCCACCTCCCAGGTCGTGAAGCGCGGGAAGGAACCGGCGATTCCGGGCCAGCGAATCCCTCCGCCGGGACCCGGACCCCGGAGATTCCCGCCGCCGACCGCGAACCGGTATCCACGAGGCGGGTGGAGCTTCCAGGTAGTCTCGCCGACGGGGATCGGGCTCCCGCCATCGTCGCGGAACTCGGGCCCGGCGAGCTCGATCGTTCCAGCCGCGCCGAGCTCCGGCCGAACCTCGGGGCTCGGCTCCTCGTAGACGAGGGAGACGATCGCGTACGACCGGGCCGGCAGGGGGACCGAGAGGACGCCCTCCTTCTTCCATACGGTCCGGGTCGGTTCGCCCGCGACCGTGACGCCGGCGAGGCTCGCGCCGGGAGGGAGCTCGACGCCCAGCGCCTGGAGGCCGCCGTACGCGAGGAGGATCTCGACCTCGGTCCGGAGCGTCCCGCCGGCCCCGATCCTCGTGGCGAGGTCCATCCGCCGGATCACGTTCGGAAGGACGGGAGCCCTCTCGTAGAGGATCCGCTCGACCGTCCCGCCTTCCCCGGAGACGATCCGGTAGGCGCCGAGGAACCGGCCCCGGCTCCATGCCTGGGCGAAGCCGGGGATCTCGTCCCCGTCCACGGCCATGAGGCCGGCCCCCGGACTCGCCGAGACCTCGACCGATCCCTGGCTCTGGAGGACGAGGAACCGCTCTCCCCCGAAATCGCCCTCGATCTCCACGACGGGCACGGGGAGGCTCCCCGTTCCCGCCTGCTCGATGTCGTATTCGATCCGGAAGGGCCGCAAGCCCACCCACGGTTTCACGAAGCGGAGCTCGTGGAGACCCTCGAGGTTCCCGTGCTTCACCTCGCGGATGCCAGGACCCTCGATGGTGACGGCGACCTTCTCGGGGAGCGGGGGCAGGCGGAAGGAGAGTTCATCGAGGCCGGTGTCGACCACCGCGAGGGCGAGGTCGCAGCGGACGCGGACGCGGTTCTCGGCCGCGAGGAGGTGCGTGACCGCGCGATACTCGCCGCGGGAGGGCCGATGGGTGAGGCGGGCCTTCACGACGGGCCGGTCGCGGTCCGTCCAGAACGACGCGGCGAGGCGCATTTCCTCGGGGCGCTCGAGGCCGAAACCGACGAGGGCGATCTCTCGGGCGCCGGCCGGATTCCAGCCCTCAAGGTCGGTCGCTCCCAGGTCGAGCGGCCGCGCGAGGAAGATTCCGAGCGTCGATTCGTGGCGCTCGGCTCCTGCCGGCCAGGGGAGCGGGAGGTCGAGCGGCCACTCCTTCCAGGAGCGGTCGGCCGGGTAGGCGGTGAGCTCCAGGGCGAGATCGAACTCGAGCGGGCGATCCTTCCGGGCGGCATTCGCCAGCCGGACGAGGATGGCCGGACCGTCCGGGAGCGCGACGACGTCGGAGCGGGCGCCGAGCGACCCGCGCTCCGCGAGCGACACGAACTTCCACGGCGCGGGGAGGCGGATCGAGAGCTCGTGGAGGCTTCCCTCGATGGGCGCGATCTGCCAGCTCCCGTGGAGGAACGCCGCCGTCTCTCCCAGGACGAGGGCCGAGGCGCTCGCGGCCTCGAAGCGCACCGGCCGGTCAGCGAGCTCGGCCACGAGACGGGCCCCGCTCGAACGGAATCGGAACGCGCGGATTGCCACGGGTTCCGGCGCCCCGGGATCGCGTGGTTCCACCGCCGGGAGGGCCGCCTCGGCGACCGCGAGTTCCTCGAGAAGCTCGCTCGATTCGACTCGCAGGGTTCGGCTTCCCGGATCCGCGAGTGAGAGGAATCCCCAGTTCGTATAGGCCCCTTCGAGGCCGGGCGCGCCGAGGACGATACGCTCTGGCACCGCATCCAGCACGCCGTGGAAATGGAAAGAGGTCGAGCCGAGGAGTTCCTCGCGGAGGAGGACGGCGATCTTCCCTCCCTCGCGCCGGTAGGATCCGACGAGGGGGCCTTCGAGGCCCACGACGCGGGTTCCCGCGGGTTCCTCGAAGACCACCTCCGAGACGGCCTTCCTCGCGACCTCGACCGTCGCTTCCCACCAGAATCGGGGATCCTCGGCGCTCGGCCGGTAGAGCAGGCGATGAGAGGCGAGAAGAAGGGGCGCGTTCTCCCCCTCCGCTTCGCGGGACCGCCATTCGATGCGGAACCGGCCGCTCGAGCCGAGGCCCAGCCGGAATCGGGTCGTTCCCTCCTGGAGTTCGCGGGCGAGGAGGCCCGGTTCTGACGTCCCCTCGGCCTTTCCGGGGACCACGAGCTCGAGTTCGGCCGCGAGGGACCTCGGCAGCGGACCGGAGACGGCGAAGCGGTCTCCTTCCTTCTCCTCGACGGGCAAGTGGAACGTGAGATCGACTTCGTGAACGCCTTTCCCCCGGACCACGAGGGACGCGCTCTCCGTCTCTCCCTCGGGCGCCTTCAGGAGGACGACCCAGCCGGGCTCCCCGTCCACGCGTACGGTCCCCAGGTTCTCGGGAAGGGAACCCAGGTCGCAGGAGACCCACTCGTCCCGGCCGGCCTGGAGGACGAGTCGGGCCGTGAACCTCGCCGTCCCGGTGTGGACCTTCCCCTCGTATCGCGCCGAGAGGACGGAACACTCGACGGGAGGGAGGGGGGCTTCCTCGGCGGCGGCGGCGTTCCCGAGGGCCGAGACGACGAGCGCCCGGTACTCGGAGAGACTCATCACGACGCCGCCCGGGTTCTCCTTCTGAAGGCGAAGGAACGTCTCTTCGGGGACGTATTTCTCCTGGAGGTAGACGTCGACGGGATCTTGCGACCGCGCGGGAGAGACGAGGCCCCAGAGGAGAGCGAGAGATCCGGCGACGATGGTCCGGAGCGCGGCTTTCACGCCTTCTTTCCTCCCTCGCCCTTCTCTTCGCTCTCCTTCTTCCCCTCGCTCTCTTTCTTTTCCCCAGCTCCGCTTTCTTTCTTCTCCTCCCCTTCAGGCTTCGTCTCCTTGAGCTCCTCCCGCTGTTTTTCGGTTCCGCGTTCCGCCTCCCGCGTTCCGCCTTCGAGATACGGGTCGCTCTCCTTCCGGGCCGCCTGGTGCTCGCGGTACTTCGTCCAGAGGAAGCGGGCCCCCTGGTAGCCGGCGACGAGGAAGGCGCCGGTCGTCGCGGCGGCGAGGAACTCGGCGAGCGCGCCGCCGGCGAAGACGAGAGCGAGGAACGGGACGAGCACGAGAAGGAGGCCGACCTGGAGCTTCCTGCCCTGCCGCCGGGCGAGGACGACGTGCGACCCGCCCGCGGCGAGGACGATCATCAGGAACTGCACGAACGCGTAGAACTTCCACTCCACGAACCAGAAGTCGAGCGTGCCTTCTGGAGCGAGCGTGCCATAGCGATGGCGGACGAGGCCCTCGGTCGGGAGTTCGATCTCGATCGAGTCCCCGCCCCGGCCCGCGGGCCTCGACCTTCCTCTTGCCGCCTCGGGCCGCGGCTTGGAGGGACCGAAGAACCCGCCGAAGAGCCTCGAGAAGCTCGTCCAGATGCCGGCCGGAGCGGGCTCCTCTTCTTCCATGTTCCCGCCGAAGGCGAGGTAGCGGAACTCGGGAGGGAGGTAGATCTCGACATCGACCTTGCCGATGGGGATGTCGTCCGCCACGAGGCGAAGCGTCCTCGCTTCCACGGCGCCGGCGAGGCCCATCTCGTCTCCCAGGGCCTCCTCGTAGTCCACCACGATCTCGAACCACCCCTCGCGGCCCGCGGAGCGGGGGATCTCGACGAGCGTCGTCTCTCCTCCACTCGCCTTCTTCGGCGCTTGCGACTTGCCCGCGACGGAGAGACCGCGCAGCGAGGACGGCGAGAGGGCGAGTTCGAGGTACGTTCGCTCGACGTTCTGCACCGAGAGGACGACCTTCGTCCGGAGCTTCCTCTCGCGCGTGAGGACGCACTGGGCGTGGAGGCGGTCCACGACCGTGGTCGCGAGGCGCTGGTAGTCGTGGCGCGTGAGTCGGAGTACGACCTTGGGATCGGGCGCGTAATACCGGAAGGCCGAATCGATCTTCCCCTGCCGGAGTTTTCCCGGAAGATCGACCGTGCCGATTGGCTCCGCGTCCTCGGCCGACGTCTCGATCGCGAGCGAGCCCTCTTTGCGGATGGCGACGAACCCGCTCTCGCTCGGAGCGTCCGCGCTGTGGACGAGCGGGACGCGGTACTCCGCCGACTCGCCGGAGCCGAGCGACGCGAGGTCGTGCGTGTGCGTGACGGTGAGCGTCACGCTGCCCAGGACGGGAGGGGCAACGTGGACCTCCCAGAGCGTCACGCCCCCTTCGCTCGAGACCTTCCGCTCGCTCGTCTTGTCCTTGACCTCGATCTTGATCTTCTCGTCGAGCTCCGCCGGGGCCCGGAAGCGGATCGTGTCCGCCGGAGCGTAGAGGACGTCGAGGTCGAGCCAGTGCGTGTGGCGGATCTCGCCGTCCGTGACCTCGATCAGGTGCTGGGCCAGGACGTCGATTTGCCGGGCCTTCTCCCGGATGTCGAGGCGGATGCCGGCCGGCTGCTCCCGGTAGCGATAGGCGAGGGGGAGCGAGGTCTCGCTCCCCAGCTGGCCCAGGACGCCGGAGCGGATGAGCTCCTCGCGGTCGGCGTCCGTCATCTTCGTCTTCTCGAGCGTCCGCGCCTCCATCTTCTTCGGGACGGCGACGCCGAAGAGCCCCCGGTCCTGGCGGGTCCCCGCGACGAGAGGGGGAGAGAACGCCTGCTCGCCGCTCGCCGCGGTGCCCAGGCGGGTGAGCCGGAAGGGGAGCCGGAACTCTCCGATGGCCTTCGACTTGAGTTGGGCCGTGACTGTTCGCTGTCCATCGGCGTCGGCCGTCTGGAACTCCTCGACGGTCTCGGGCGCGCCGACGGAGGCCACGCTCCAGCTCTCCGGGACGGCGAAGGCGAGCTGGAAGACGCCCGCCTTCTTGATCTCGTAGTCGATCCACCCCGACCATACGTCCTCCTCCGGTCCCAGGACGACGACGGAAGTGGTCGAGGAGTGGATCGTGGGGGTGATTCGCTCGGCCGCCACCTCGAGGGCGAGCGGATGGGCGAGGTAGGCGAAGCCCAGGCCCAGGTGGGGGCGGAGCGGTTCGGGCACGTCCTCGGGATCGAGCTGCGAGAGCCCTTCCGAGCGGGTCACCCGGACGTCGAGGCTCGGGGCCCAGGAGAGGACGAGGTGCCCCGATTCGCGGAGCGTGCCCTGCGTCCTCGGGAGGGGGATCGCCAGCGCCGCAGGCGTTTCATCGAGGATGCGCTCGAAGGCGAGCGCGAGCTCGTAGGAGTCCTTCCTCTTGAGAGAAGAGTGGAGCCGGACCCAGAGGTTCGTCTTCTCCCCTTCCTCCGCGAGGCCCCACTCCTTGAGGTTGTCCCCCTCGACCGAGATCGCCCGGGTGTCCCTCGGGGTCTCGATCTTGAAGGCATCGACCTCGCCCCGCATCACCTCGAAGTGGACGCCCGTCTCGATCCGGAGCGTCCGCTCGCCCAGGTGGGCCCGGAGGACTTGCCGGGCGAAGACGAGCGCCCCTTCCTCCGTTCCCTTCTCCACCGTGGGCATCCAGGAGAGCGTCATCTCCGCGACCTGGCCGAGATACACGGACGCCCGCGTGTTCCCGTCGTCCGTCTCGGAGACCGAGAGTGCCGTCTTTGGCGTGGCGTCGACCTTCAGGTCCTTCCCGGGGATCGTGAGGTCGATCCGGCCGATCGCCGCGGAGGGGAGCCGGAACTGGATCGACTTCTTGCCGGGGCTCTCCTCGACGGCGAGCGAGAAGGCGATCTTCGCCTCGTATTCGCCGGCCTCCGGCAGATAGAGGGCGTAGCCCTGGTCCCTCGCCGCGAAGAGCGCCCGCCCGTTCGAGAGATTCACCTCCTCGATCGCCACGCCCGAGAACGGCAGCGCGAGCTCCGACCAGCCCTCGGCGAGCGACTGGACCGCGAGCGTCGCCCCGATCCGCGCGCGCCCTTCTTCGACCGCGCCCTCGTAAACCGCGCTCTGGAGCACCACGGGGGCGGGGGGCTTCTCCGGTTCCGGCTTGACGGGCCGTTCCTCGGCCTTCCGCCAGAGCCTCACGAACTCGTCGTACGGGAGGTAGATGCTCTTCCCCTCCTTCTGGAGGATCTCCTCGAGCTTGTCGAAGGGGGCGTAGATCGTTTTCTCGACGAAGACCGGCGGCTCCTTGTCGCCATCGCCCTCCGCCGGCGGCGGCTCCTGGGCCCGGGCGAGACCCGGGAAGATCGCGAAGGCGAGGAGCACCGACAGTGCTGCCCTGGTCTTGTTCATCGCTCTTCCTCTCTACTTTCCACCGCCGAGATCGCGCACCGTGTGCTGCCAGGCAAGGCCGACCACTTCCGCGAGTTCCCGCCAGGCCGGTCCATTCCGGAATACCTCGCTCATCGACTGGAGAGTCCCGAGAACCGCCTCGAACGAGCCGTCGCGGGCCCAGTAGCTCCCGCGCAGGAGCTCCGCCGTCTCGGCGACACAGGCGAGCAGCAGGAAGTGCTCGCTCGGGCCCGGCCCCTCGGAAAGTCCGGCGGGAAGCCCGAACTCGAGCTCCTCGACGCGGCTCGTGACCGTGCTCAGGAACCGGACGTGGACGCGGGCGAGCTCGCCGTGGGCGCGAGGGACCCTGCGGACCTCGTAGAGCGCCGTCACGGTGGTCCCCGGGCCGACCTCGCCCGCATCGACCGTGTCGTCCCGGAAACGCTCGTCCTCGATGTCGCGGTTCTCGTAACCCAGGAGGCGATAGTGGCTCACGACCTCGGGGTTCCAGACGACCTGGATCTTGGCGTCTTTCGCCAGGACCTCGAGGTTCCCGGGAAGGCTGCCCGAGAAGAAGCGCTGCGCCTCGGCGGCGCTCCCGACGTAGTCGTAGCGCCCGTTCCCGTTGTCGGCGAGCGACTCCATGAGGCGGTCGTCGTACTTCGTCCGGCCGAAACCGACCGTGGAGAGGTAGATCCCGCGGTCCGCGTACACCTTCACCTTGGCGAGAATCTCCTCGGGGCCCCGGGCGCCGGCCGTGGCGACGCCGTCGGAGGCCAGGATCACGCGGTTGAGGCCGCGGGGCTCGAAGACCTCGTCGGCGAGGTGGTAGGCCATCTCCAGGCCCGCCTCCACGTTCGACTCCCCGTGGGGCGAGAGCGATTCGAGGGCGCCCGCGATCCGGGACGCCTCTCGCGCCGGCGTGTGAGGGAGGACGAGATAGGCGTGGCTCGAATAGGCCACGATCCCGACGCGATCGTCCCCGTCGAGCGACCTCACGAGCGTCGCGAGCGACCGTTTGACGAGCTCCAGCCGGTCCTCGAGGTACATCGACCCCGAGGTGTCGATGGCGAGCGTGAGGATTGCCTTGCGCCGCTCACCCGGGCCGAGCTCCCGGGCCTTGACCGAGATCGAAACGAGATCGACGCCTTCCCCGCCGAACGGCGAGGCCCCCGCCTCGGAGAAGACGGAGAAGACCTGGTCGGGGTTGGCCTCGTAGTCGTTCCGGAAGTAGTTGACGAACTCCTCGACCCGGACCTGCCTGGGGTCCGGGAGCTCTCCCGCACGAAGAAGGGCCCGGGCGCGGGTGAAGCTTGCCGTGTCGACGTCCATGCCGAACGTGCTCTCGCGATCGAGCGACGAGTCCACGAACGGCTCGACGCCGTATCGCCTGAGGAACTCGTCGCGACCCAGCCCCTCGTCGCCCGGAACGGGAGGGGGCACCGCGAGGTCGCTCGCCTTGAAGTTCTCCCACTCCAGCACGCGATCGAGGCTCTTGTAGTAGAGATAGGCCCTGAGCTGGGGCTCGAGGGAGGGGGTGACTTCCGGGAGGGAGCGTGGATCGGCGGGCTTGTCACCGGGGACCCCGAAGAGCACGTCATCCATCGGAGCGTCAAGCAGACCCCATGTCTTCTGCAAGCGGCCGTGCTCCGGATCACGGCTTCCCTCACCTATGCCTTCTGTGGATTCCGAGGAGTGTTTCTTCAGTGCCTGGATCAGCGATGCTCGGTCGAAATCACCCGAAAGATCTTCTCTCCCTGCCGCGCGCTCCTTTTCCTGCGGCACTCGAGGGTCCTGGGCGGGCCGGGCAGGGCCTGGGTCCGATGGCTTCTCTGTATTCGTCACAACCCCCGGCTCCTCTGGGCCGACAGAAGAACCCGCAGTAGCCATCTCGAGGTCCTTCGCCGCCTCGTCCTTCCACTTGCCGGCCGGAGGGCTCTCGGCCGCTTCTTCCCACGGCGCGCTGGCGGCAGTAGGCCCGTATTCCGTCGCTTGGAGCCCTTCGAATCTCCCCGATTCGTCCGCCGGCCCCCCAAGATAGTCTGGCTCGATCATGAAGGCGTTCAACGCGTTCAACCCGTACATCACGATCACACACGCGACCCCCGCGATTGCAGCGCCAGCAAGCCAGAGGGCCACGTTCTTCGGCCGCGGCGACTTTGTGACCAGCAGCCTCCCCAGCCGTTCCCTGTCGAGCTCGAGCGCCTCCGGACTCCCACCGCCTGAACCGACTGCCCCCTCGACGAGCTCCCGGGTCGAACGAAGCGCTTCGAGCTCCTCCGCGCACTCCTTGCACGCCGCGACGTGGCTCTCGACTTCCCGCTGGCCGGCCTGGGAGAGATTGCCGAGCACATACGCGGTGAGGTAGTGGCCGGGATGGCCGCCGGGCGCGGGTCGGGTTTCGTCTGTCATGGCTGCCTGTCCTTTTTGCTACTTGGAAGAAAGCTTTTTCGTCAGGGCCTTCATGGCCTCGTGGAGGCGGTATCCGACGTTGGGCACGGTAAGCCCGGTGATCTCGGCGATCTCCTGGTACGACTTGTCGTGCTCGATCTTGAGGAGCAAGACCTCCCGGTAGTGCGGCGGAAGCGCCTGGATCGCCCGCCGGACGCGGGCCCGCTCGTCCTGGACCTCGACGGCGTCGGGGTCCCGCGACGCGTGCTCTGGGGCCTTCCCGTCGGTCTCCTGGGCCAGCCCCTCGACTTTCCGGCGATGCCGGATCTCGCGGCGCAGGTGGTCGATCCCCGTGTTCCGGGTCACCTTGAGGAGCCAGTTCCGGCACGAATGGGCGGCGAGGAGCCGCCGCGGCCGCCGGAGGACCGCGAGGAAGGTCTCCTGGACCACGTCCTGGGCCGCTTCGGCGTCCCCCAGGAGCGAAGAAGCGAACCGGAGCAGGGGACTTTCATGGCGGCTGAAGAAGGTGCCGAGGCAGACCATGTCGCGCCGATCGGCGTAGGCGGAGAGAAGCTCCCGGTCCGACATGGATTCCCTCCAGCCCCTCCCGTCCTCTCGGTCCATTCGCCGTTCCCAAGAAGAAGTCGCTCGATCTTAGCGACTCCTTGGGATTTTTCCCGGAAAGCGGGTCGGGAACGCTACGGGCGGAACCAGCGGTCGTGGATCGACTCGTACTTCCGGCTCTCTTCTAGCCCGAGGAGCGACAGGTTGATCTTCTCCCGGAGCTCGCTCCCACGCCCGACCGCGATCCCGTAGAGCTGCTTCTCGAAGAGGGGCCCGACGACGAGGACCCGCCCCTTCCCCGCGTGCGAGGCGTGGTGGAGCAGCACGGGAGCGTCGTAGACCACGGCCTCGACGTCGCCTTTCACGAGGGCCGCGTAGGCGTCCTCGATCGGGGCGAACTCACGGACGGTCGCCCCATTCTCCTCGAGCCACCGGGCGGCCGTGGTCCCGGGGGCCGTGCCGACCGTACGGCCGGGAAGATCGTCCGGCCCGGCGATCCCGCCCTCGAGCCGCTCCACGGTGAGCGACGAGGTGACCGTCGCCGTGAAGAACGCCACGAGGACGATCCCGATGAAGATCCAGACCATCGCGATGAGGCGGCCGGGGACGCCCGCCGGCGTCCTGTCGCCATAGCCCACGGTGGAGAGCGTCACGACCGACCACCAGATCGCCTCCCAGACCCCCCGGAAGTATCCCTTCGGGAACTGCTGCGGGTTCGCCCGGCGCTCGAAGAACCAGACGATGTGGGCGGAAACGAGGACGGCCACGGCGATCACGCCCAGGACCTCCAGGATCGCCGGCGAGAAGAGAGCCAGGACCTCGGCCAGGAACGAGCCCTCCCTCTCCTCGGCGATCATGACCTGGAGCCCCGATTCGTAGTAGGGATGCGAGAAGTCGAGGGCGCGCTCGCGCTCGGCCGTGATCGTGATTCCGGCGATCGCGACGTCTGCCTCGCCCGAGCCGACGGCGTCGAGGAGCTCCTGGACCTTCTCCTTGCCGACCCACTCGTACCGGACGCCGAGGTCGGCCGCAACCGCGTCCCAGAGATCGATACTGAAACCGGACCAGACGCCGTCCTTCTCCAGGACGAGCGGAGGGAAAGGCTTCGTCGCCACGCGGAGGACGCGCTCCTCTTCCTGGCCGGTCGCGGGCGGCGAGGCGAGGAGGGCGGCGAGTGCCGCCGCGGCGAGCAGGTTGAGGCCGCGCTTCGTCATCGTCTCCACCATCGGTCTTCTCTTCATCCAGGACGAGAGGGAGAGTAGGATACCGCGTTCAGATGCCGCGCCTCCATCTCTTCGAGTTCAACGACCAGCCCTGGCTCCCGGAGTTCCTGCGGGAAGCGATGGTAGAGGCGATCTCCCGGGCCACGAGAATGGGCCGGCTCTACGACAAGGCGACCGGCGCCTTCCTCGACCTCGTGCGGCGTTCCGGTGGGAGGAGGGTGCTCGATCTCTGCTCGGGGGCGGGGGGACCCGCCTCGGTTCTCGCGGACGCGGCGAATCAGGCCGGGGCGGCCGGCGTTCGGATCACCCTGTCCGACCTCTTCCCCAACCAGGCGGCTTTCGAGGCCGTGGCCGCCCGCTACCCCGGCACGATCGACTTCCGGCCCGAGCCCGTGGACGCGACGGACGTCTCGCCCGGGATCGAGCACTCCGTGCGGACCATCGTGGGCGCCTTCCATCATTTCCCCCCGGATCTCGCCCGGCGGATCCTCGAGTCCGCGGTCCGGGACCGGAAGGGGATCTTCGTCATCGAAGCCTTCCCGCGGAGCGTGATTCGCTTCACCGCCATGATGCCCTACTTCACGCTGGCGGCGCTTGCCGGGCCCTTCACCGCCCCGAAGAACCGGCTGCTCAAGTTCCTCGTGACCTACCTCGTCCCGGTTCTCTGGCCCGTGGGCCTCTTCGACGGCATCGTGAGCGCGCTACGCATCTACAAGGAAGAGGAGGTCGAGTCGATGGGCCGCGCGCTCGACGCGGGCTACGTCTGGGAGTTCGGTGTCTCGCCCTATCCTCCCTGGGGCCGGGCGACCTGGTTTTCCGGAAGGCCCGCGGAATGGGGCGATGGTACGACCACCTCCAAGGAGCAGACCGATGTCGGATAGAAAGACAGACATTCCTTCGTTCACCGCGGTCCGCCTCTTCCTGCTGGCGCTCTTCCTCCTCCCGTGCGTCTCCTGGGCCCAGGATGTGGCCGTCTCCGAGGAGAACCTGCGCCGGGAGGTCGAGTGGCTCGCGGCGCCGGAGCGCGAGGGGCGCCGGCCGAAGTCGGAGGGCTGGGCCGCCGCGCGCGACCACATCCGGGAGGCCTTCCGGGCCGTCGGGCTCGAGCCGGCCGGGGCCGACGGCGGGTTCGACCAGGCGGTCCGGATGGATCCGGGGCCGAAGGAGGGGACGAACCTCCTGGGGATCCTCCGCGCGCCCGCGCCGGTCGACGAGCACGTCGTCCTCGGGGCCCACTACGACCATCTCGGGATCGATCTGGAATCGGGCCTCCCGTTCCACGGGGCGGACGACAACGCCTCCGGGGTCGCGGCACTTCTCGAAGTCGCGCGTGTCCTTTCGGCCGACGCGGGCTTCCGCGCGCGAATGCGGCGCGACATAGTCTTCGCTGCCTTCGACCTCGAGGAGCAGGGGCTCTCCGGCTCCCGCTACTATGTCTCGCATCCCAGCCTTCCAATCGACGAGGCGAGAGGGATGGTCTGCCTCGACATGCTCGGGCGGAGCCTCCTCGACCAGACGTCGGGGGCGCTGATCGCGTTCGGCGCGGAGCGGAGCATCGGCATGCGCGCGGCGCTCGACAGGGCGGGCGAGGCGTCGGGCGACACGGTCTGGCCGTTCGGGACCGAATACGTTGGCCCTCGGAGCGACTTCGTCTGGTTCGCGAGCCGGGAGATCCCGTATGTCTTCCTCACGAGCGGGCCTCACCGGGACTACCACCGGGTGGGAGACACGGCGGACGGGATCGACGTCCCCTCGCTCGCCCGCCACACCCGGCTGGCCGCCGCGCTCGCCGCCGATCTCGCCTCGTCGGAGAAGGCGCCGACCTGGACGGGGAACCAGCCCGACGCGCTGGAGGAGGCCCGGGCGATCGCCGCGATGACGGAGCGGGTCCTCGCGAACGCGGACGAGCTCGAAAAGGAAGGGAAGAACCACGTCTCGCGCGTCCAGCTCTGGCTCCTTCGCTCGACGAACCGTCTGGCCAGGAGCTTCGCGGCCAGAGGACGAGTCTCGGAGGGGGAGCGCGTCGTCCTCATCACCTCGATCTACTCCCTCGTCTTCGGCGTGGTCGACGACGCGCCGTTCTCGACGATGAAAGCGCGACTGGAGCGGCTGTTCGGAAAATAGAGCCTTGTCCTCGTCCCCCGGGGGGCGCTAGGATTCCGGCGAGTCCCGAGGGCCTTTCATCTTCTTTCGCGGAAGGGGAGGTGCAGGATGGGAAGGGTGCTCGCTAGCGCGTTCGTGATCGTTATCGGCATCGCGTACTGGGCCCCGCCCGCGGACGCGGGCTGATGCGCGGGCGGCGGGGGAGGGGGTCCCCTCCCCGGGATGGAGAAGTTCGCCGTCCAGTTCCAGGAGGTCCACTGGGACAAGGAAGAGGTCCCCACCGGCGACGGCGGTGTGAAGACGAATAACTACGTTCCGGAGCTCCGGGCGGCCGAGGAGGAGGGGAAACCCGTCATCCTCATCGTCTACTCGAGGGAGGAGAACGGGGAGCAGTCGGTCGCTGACTGGCGGCTCTTCCAGATGTTCTTCGCCGAGAAGGGACCGCTCGCGGACGCGGCGGCGAACTTCGTCTGCCTGGGCATGAACCGGCTCTGCCCCTGCTGGAAGGTCTCCAAGTGGAGGGCGAGCGGCCCGATGATCCTCCTCTTCAACCACAAGGGGAAATCGGTCCGTTCGATCTCGAGCCCGCAATACAGCCGCGATCGGCTCCTCCAGGAGCTCCAGGCGCTCCGGGATCTCGCGGCGCGCGACGCGAACCGCGAGGACTCCGGGAAGAACGAGGGACAGGAATCCGGAGAGTAGTTTCTGCTCACGGGCGGCCGGCGCGGCGGGAAGCCCTTCTCGCTCTTCTCGCGCTGGCCGCCGGTTGTTCCGGGCCGTCCGAGGTCTATCGCAAGGATCCCGGCGAGATTCCCTTCTACCGGGAGGTCTCGTTCGAGGCGTCCGCGCCCGTCGAGAGCGTCCTCTTCCAGGACCTCGACGGCGACGGCTCGGCCGACCTGCTTCTTGTCGGCGAGGAAGGCGCGGAGCTCGTCCTCGATCCCGCCGCTCCCGTTCCTCGCGCTCGCGTCTCCTTCGCGTTCCCGGAGGGGTGGACGCACCACGAGCTCGGGACCGTTCCCGGCGGCGCGCGGGAGCTCTACCTCTTCTCTCCCGAAGGCGTCACCCGCTACGGCCTGGGCGGCGGGGAGCCCAAGCCGGAGAAGATCGTCTCCGCCCCGTACCCGGACGAACCCCCGCGCGCGGAGGAAGAGACGCTCGATCTCTTCCAGGGCGGTTTCGCCACCGGGAGCTGGGGGATCGACCTCGACGGCGACGGCTGGACCGACTTCGTGGCGCCCGGCAAGGGCGACGCCGAGCGCGTCTTTGCGCTCTACCGCAAGGGACCCGCCGGGTGGTCCCCGGCCGGCTCGATCGCGGTACCCGCCGGAGGCAGGGAGGCGAACTGGACGCCCGCGTTCTACCCCTGCAACTACGACGGCGATTCGAATCAGGACCTCGTCGTGGCCGTCCCGGAGGGCGTCTACTTCTTCGCGGGGGCGCCCGGCGGGCGGATCTCGCCTCGCGCGGCGGGGCGCCTCGCGTTCGGCGGCGCGGGGAAGGGCTTCCTCGGCCTCTTCGGTGGCGGCGAGGAGAGCGAGCCTCGAACGGGGACGGCAAGCGCCGGAGATCTCGACGGCGACGGGCTCCCCGAGTTCCTCCTCTCCGAGCGGGATTCGGATCTCTGGCGGATCCATCGAGGGCGAAAGGGCGACCTTCCCGATCCCGAGCCCGCGGCCGAGATCCGGCCGGGCGGTGACATGCGATTCGGCCCGCTCGTGGCCGACACCGACGGCGACGGGCGGATCGATGTCTCCTTTCTTGTCCTTTCGACTCCCGGGGCGGTAGGCGCCGCGCTGGGAGCGGTCCTCTTCGGCGAGATCGGCGTGGATCTCGAAGTCGTGACCTATCGGGCGGGCGAGGGCGAGCTGCCGGGCGAGGGGACTCGCGACAGCCGGAGCTTCTCCATGGACATCGACTTGGAGGCGATAGAGGAAGGCGGCGAGCTCGCGGAGCTCTACTCCCGGGTCCGGTCCGTGGACGACCTCGACGGCGACGGCCGCCTCGACGCCGTTCTCTCGACCCCGGAGGGGCGGCTCGCGATCTACTACAACGTGGAGAACAGGCCGCCGGATGCTCCCGCCGTGGAGGCGAACCGACTCGAGGAGCTCGTCCGCCGCACCCTCGACCTCACCCTCGACGCGGCCGCGACCCTCGCCGAGAGACCGCCCGACCGGGTCGTCCGCATTCCAGGTGCATTCGAACCCGAGCGTGTCGCCCTCGCGACCGCGGACGCGAACGGCGATGGCCAGAAGGACCTTCTTCTCCATGAGCGCCACGCCAGCCGGACGCTCCTCCTCCTCGTCTCGCGTCTCGAGCGATCCCGATAGGGAAGTCGTCCCACTTCGGCTTCCGCGAGCACCCCACGCCAGATATTGCCTGGAATCCGGAAGTCGCGTAAACTGATGTCGTCGAGTGCGCCGTGCCATCAACGAATACGAAAGGCATACAAGTGGGCCAGCTCACGGTCCGAAACGTGGATGACGAGGTCGTTCGGGCGCTCAGAGTTCGGGCAGCCCATCATGGCAGGTCGGCCGAGGCCGAGGTCAGGGAGATCCTGCGCCATGCCTTGCTCCCGGCCGCGATGAGCATCGAGGATTTCCTCGCATGCATGCCGGAAGGGGGAGAAGACCGAGACTTCGCGCGGATCGAAGGCCCGTTCCGGGATGCCGATCTGTGAGCTGGCTTCTGGACACGAACGTCGTCTCGGAGCTTCGCAAGGGGTCCCGGTGCGACCCGGGCGTGTCCGCGTGGCGTCGATCCGTCACGCCGAACTCGAGCTATCTGAGCGTTCTCGTCGTGGGCGAAATCCGGCGAGGCATCGAGTCGATCCGACGGCGCGACGCGGCGTCGGCGAATGCGCTGGACCAGTGGCTGAACCGGCTCACGTCCGAGTACGCGGGTCGCATCCTGCCCGTGGATCTCTCCGTTGCCGAGTCGTGGGGGAAGCTGAACGTCCCGGATCCGGTCCCCGCGATTGACGGTCTACTCGCGGCGACAGCCCTGGTGCACGACCTTACCCTCGTTACGCGGAACGCCGCGGACATAGGTCGGACTGGCGTTCGCTGCATCAACCCGTTCCATTCCTGAACGACGTCCCAGGAGCGCCGTACCCCGGACCGAGCGCGCCGGCCTTGCGCGCGAAACGACGCGAGCCAGGTCGGGCACGGGGCCCGACCTGGCTCGGGGATTGCGAAACTGGAGGACGGCTAGTTGTTCTTCTCTTCGAGGAGCGTGGTGACGATCTCCTCGAGGAGCGCCTGCTCCTGGTAGCCGACGAGCTTCAGGCGGACCTTGCCGGTCCGGTCGATGAAGAGCGTCGTCGGGTAGCCCTCGAAGTCCGGGATGCGGTTCTTCGTGGTCTCATCGCCGAGGACGCAGGTGTAGGGGATCCCGGTCTCCTTGACGAAGGCCTCGATCTTGGCCTTGGCCTCGGCTTCGGGGACGCCCTCGTAGTTCACGCCGACGATCTCCAGGCCGGAGTCGTGGTACTTCTTGTAGAGCTCCACGAAGTGCGGGATCTCGCGGCGGCAGGGCGGGCACCAGGTGCCCCAGACGTCCACGATCACGACCTTGCCGGCGAGGTCGGAGAGCTGGTGGCGCTTTCCGGCGAGGTCGGGAAGGTCGAACGAGAACTCGAAGGGCTCGTTCTTCTCGAGAAGATCTCCGGCGCGCGACTTCGCGGCCCGCGAGGCGCGCTCCGGCATGGAGGCGACGAGCGCCTTGAAGTCCTCGCGCTCGCGCAGAGTCGTGAGATCGGGGTCCTTCGAGATGTGGTCGGTATCGGCCCAGCCGGCGTCGATCGCGGCCTCGAGCGAGAGCATCGCGCGCTCGGGCTCGCCGGTCAGGGCGTATCCGCAGGCCTCGTTGTAGTAGATGTACTGCGCCGTCTCGGCCTCGGGTTCGGTCCCCTCGGGGAGGAGCTCGACGTGGCGGCGGAAGGCCGTTCCGGCCTCGATGAAGAGCTTCGCAGCCTCGGGGGTCGTCCCGTCCTGCGACACGTGCATGCCCTTCTGCTCGACGACCTGCGCGAGCTGGAGCCAGGCCTCGGCGTCCTCGGGCTCGAGGGCCGTGATCTTCCTGAGGATCTCCGTCGCGCGGTCGATATCCTCGGCCTCGATCGCCTCGGCGAGATCGGAGCGGAGCTCCTCGATCCCGGCCGAAGGAGCGGCCGCGCCGGCCGTCCCGGTTCCGAGCTTCGCCTCGATCCGGGTCTCGACCTTCATGCCGCCCGGCATCGTCATGGTCGTTTCGATCGTGGCCTCGACGGGAAGGCCGTTCGCGAAGTGCGTGGACGTGCCTTTGGTCTCCTGTGTCCCGTAGCCGATCAGGGCGAAGAGGCCCTGATACTCCGTCCGCTGGGTGGTGGCCGTCCGGCAGACGGGCCGGTTGTCATGGACCCCGAAGCCCTCGACGCGGACCTCCTGGTGGATCGTGGCGACGAGCTCGACGTTGGCGTCGTGGCTCCAGGAATCGCCGATCGAGACCTTTCCTGCGTCGAAGAGCTGCCGGGTGATGTCCTCCTTGTTCGAGTCCCTCAAGGCCTCGGTGGCGATCGGGCCGAGGACCGTCTCGACGGCGTCACCGATCGGCTGGCGAATCTCGCTCGGGAGGGCCGAGAGGAGCCGCTTCACGAGACGTCCGAGGCCCTTCGCGCGGACCAGGTGCCACTCGTGGTCGTAGGTGAGCTCGAGCGCGTTCAGCGTCCCGACGAGCGCCTTGATGTAGATCGGGCTCTCTCCGTCCGGCGAGGGGTAGGTGAAGATCGTCCCCTGGGGGCCGGTGACCTCGATCGCTTCGATCCCGCTCTGGATCGTGAAGGAGTACTCGTCCGCCTCGACGATATTGTAGAGATAGTCGATCTCGGTCCGCGTCGTCTGCTCGGCGGGGGCCGTGACCTTCGACTCGACCGTCATCTTGTAGCGGTAGGTCTCTCCCGCCTTGAAGTCTGTCTTGAACTCGAACGTGTCCTGCGCCATCCCGGCGGCCGCGAAGAGGGCCGCGAGGAGGGCGAAGGACAGGGCGACGATGGTGCGTCTCATGGGTACCGTCTCTCCACCTTGGGCAAAGGGTTCAGGGTCTGGATCGAAAAGGGTGAGATGTTACCCGCTCCCGGGATCTCTGCAAGGGGGATCGGCCCTTGCGACAGGGCCCCGTGAAAGTCGGTCGCCTGATCGAAGGGCAAACGTCGAACGCTGAACGTCGAACTCTCAACTTCGAAGTTCGACGTTCGGCGTTGGATGTTCGACGTTTCTGAGCACGTCCACGACCACGTTCACAAACCCAACGGCTGGACGGGTCGATCTTGCCGGGACCCTGGCCCTCGCGAGATCTCACCGATTCCCCGAGAAGAGATACGCGGCAAGGGAGCGGATCTCCTCGTCCGAGAGGTCGGTCGGGAGCATCGCGCTCTCGGAGTTGACCCGCTGCGGATCCGCCAGGATCGCAAGGACGAAGTCGGGCGAGAGGCGCGAGGCGGTCCCGGAGAGATCCGGCCCCAGACGGCCTCCTTTCTCCCCGATCTGGTGGCAGGTGGAGCAAAGCTCCTCCTCGAAGAGGGCCTTCCCGCGCTGCACGCGCTCGGCGGTCAGGTCCTCGGGCTTCCAGCCGCCCGGGGGGACGAGCGCCGCGTCGGTCAGGGTCGATAGGTAGTCGGCGAGGGCCGCGAGCTCGTCCGGCGCGAGCTCGTAGCCCGGCATCCGGGCGACGGGTCGTTCGTTCTCCTTCGCGTAATAGATGCGCTCCGGTCGGGCGAGGTACCTCGCGAGCCAGTCTCCGCGGGTCTTGCTGCCCTGGTATGCAAGCGAGGGGGCGAAGTCTCGCGGAGGACCGGCGTCGGGGTGACAGCCGGCGCACTTGAGCGCCGCGTAGAGCTCCTTCCCTCTCGCCACCGACGCCTCCGTCGCCGGCGGACCGGAGTCCCGCGGGGGCGGCGGAGGAACGGCGAGCGTGCGGCGTTCGCTCATCGCATTCTCCTCGGCGCGGACCGCGCGATACCCGGCGATCGTCAGGCCGACCGCGGTGACAAGGAGTGCGAGATAGGCCGAGACCAGAAACTTGCGCCTGCGGAGCCCTCGCTCGGGGGAGCGGTCGAGGAAGGGGATCGCGAAGAGGAAGAGGGCGGCAAGGCCCGGCAGGACCGCCGTGGCGAGGATCTGCGCGTCTCCGGGGACGAGCCGAAGGAGGTGCTGGAGACCCAGGAAGTACCATTCGGGGCGCGGGACGACTCCGGCGGCGGAGGGGTCCGCCTTCGGGCCGAGCTCGGCCCCCGCGGTAACGGCGAGGACGGCGACGATGAGGACGGCCGCGAGCGAGGCGAGAGAGTCCCGGGCGATCTGGTAGGGGGCGAAGGGCTCGACCCGGGGCACCGCGGCCTCCTCCCCGACGCGCGACCCCGGCGGCGTGATGCCGAACTTCCGGACGAGTCCGACGTGGAGGAGGGTGGCGATGAAGAAGAGGAGGGGGAGGAGCGCGACGTGCACCGCGTAGAAGCGGGAAAGCGTGAGCGGACCGACGTCCTCTCCTCCGCGCAGGAGCTCTCTCGTCCATGGCCCGACGACCGGAACGCTCCCGGGAATGGCGGTCCCGACCTGCGTGCCGAAATAGGCCCTCTCGTCCCACGGGAGGAGGTATCCCGTGTACCCGGCGGCAAGGGCGAGCGCGAGAAGGGCGAGCCCCGCCCACCAGACGAGCCGGCGCGGGCGCTTGTAGGCCCCGGCGAGGACCGCGATCGTCACGTGCAGGGCGAGGCCGACGACGATCCCGCTCGCCGCCCAGTGATGGAGGCCACGTACGAACGATCCGAAGCGGACCTCGTCCTCGATGAAACGCACGCTCTCCCACGCCGACTCCGTGGAGGGGGAGTAGTCGAGCGCGAGCAGGAGTCCCGTCAGGAGCTGGACGAGGAAGAGCGCGAGGAGGATCCCCCCCGAGACGTGGGCCCAGCCGACCCCGCGCGGCTGTTTTTCGCCGAGGAACTCCGCGAAGCCTGAAGCAAGCGGGGCCGTGTCCGGGGCGAGCGCTGAGAAGAGTCTCCCGATCGCGCTCGGGAGCTTCACGTCCGGATCCTCCGGATCTCGAGAGCGCCGTCCACGGTCCGGGTCTCGAACCGGTCGAGCGGGCGGCGCGGCGGCCCGCCGAGCACTTCCCCGGCGCGCGAGAACCTCCCTCCATGGCACGGGCACTCGAACTCGCCGGTCGACGGGTTCCATGCGATATTGCAACCGAGGTGCGTGCAGGCCCCCGAGAAGGCCAGGGCGCGATCCCCGTCGCGGAGGATCCAGACCGTGGACGTCACGCTCCGTTCCACGTAGCCATCTCGCCGGCGCGACTCCAGCCTCAGCGGATGGGGTTCGCCCTCGGGGACCCTGTCGATGGCGCCCGCGGAGAGCCACGGTTCGTCGAGGTCCCTCCTGCGAAGGGGGTCGAGGAGGAAGCCCACGGCGGGGACACCGACGAGGAGCCCGAGCGCCCCTTGGCACGCCCAGAGGGCGATCTGGAAGAGACGCCGGCGCGAGGTGGTGGGTTCGCCGCCCGCGCTTCTCACTTCTTCAGTTCGAGGTGCATCCCGCACTTCGGGCAGTCTCCCGGCCCCTCCTGCACCACATCGGGATGCATCGGGCAGGTGTAAAGGGTCGCGGCCCCATGCCCGTGCTCGTCGTCGTGCGGGGCGCCGTTCGCGAGCGTCCGGACGAACGCGAGGGCCTTCCAGCGCTCCTCCTCGGTGAGCTTGTCCTTCCATGCGGGCATCTTCGAGTGGAACGGCTCGAAGTTCCCGCCCTCGGCAACCCTCCAGAAGAGGAAGTCGTCCTTCATCTCATCCATGTGGGCTTTCTCGTTGAATGCGGTCGGCTTGACCTCGAGCTTCGGCACCGCGATGCCATCCGCCCCGCCCGTGTCGCCGTGGCACTTGGAGCACTTCGCGGCGTAGATCTCCTTGCCCTGGAGGATCGCCTCGGCGTTCCCCGCGAAGGGGTTGGTCTTCCCCGCGTACTCGGCCGGCACGGGAGGCTCGTCGTGTTCGTGTTCGCCGTGCTCCTGGGACTCCTCGTGCGACTTCTTGTCGTCCTTCCCATTGTCACCGTCGTGGTGGCCGTCGTCGTCGTGGTGATCGCAGCCGGCAGCCCAGAGCGCCACCGCCAGGCCAGCGGCGAGGGAGATGAAGAGGACTGCCGGGCGTCGTTTCTCGATCGCATTCACACGGATTCTCCTGTCGTAGGTGCTATGACGGCGTGGAACCGCTTCCGCTCCATTTTAAACCTCGCAACCCGTAGACAAAGCGCGCTTCGTCCACGGGCTGCCAGGTGTGGTCAACGCTTCGTCCGAAGGGAAAATTCCCTGCGCCGATTCGAGCCGAGGAAATGTACCCTCCATCTCAACTCACCCTTCCCCCGAGAGCGGGCGGCCCTGGGTTCGCGAGCGGCTCCCCGATCCCGCCGCGCTTGCGGGACGCGCGGGGCCTGGGTAGGATCCGCGCCCTTTCGAGGAGGCGAGACACGATGAGCGATGAACCGGTCCCGATCGCGCTCGCGAGGACGATCCGGCTCTCGACGGCCGCGGGGTATAGCTGCCACGATCTCACGGACGACGTCCGCCGCCACGTCGCCGAGGCTGGCCTGCAGGAGGGCATCGTCACGGTCTTCTGCACCGGATCGACTGGTGGGGTGACGACCGTGGAGTACGAGCCGGGACTGGTGAAGGACCTCGCGGAGCTCTTCGACCGACTGGCCCCGGAGGGGCCGCGCTACCACCACGACGACCGCTGGCACGACGGGAACGGCCACGCCCACGTCCGCGCTTCGCTCCTGGGTCCCTCCCTCACCGTTCCCGTCGCCGGCGGGAAGCTCCTCCTCGGGACCTGGCAACAGATCGTCTTCCTCGACTTCGACCCGCCGCCTCGGGAGCGCGAGATCGTCGTCCAGATCCTCGGACGCTGAGGCGTTTCCTTGTCAGGGGGAGGGGAACAGCCCCCTCCCCCTTCGGACCCTACAGGGCCACGTCCTAGTCGCTGATGGACTCATCCCTGGACCTCCCGGCCCTTCCCACGGTCACGGTCACGGTCACGGTCACGGAACACGGTCACGGAACACGCTTGCGGAACGCGATGGCACGCAGCATGGCCGGCGAAGAAGAGGCCGTGACCGTTAACCGTGACCGTGACCGTCAACCGTGACCGTGTTCGATTCGCGTCGCGGCGGCCCCCACCCCTTCAGCCCCCACCCCTTCGCGGCTCATCGCCGGACGCCGAGGCGTTCCTTGCAAGCATCGCAGAAACGGATCCCGTCCGGGAAGGCTCGAGTTGCCTTGGCGAGAACCGAGCGGGCCGATTTGGGGGTGTACATCACGCACTCGAGAGCGTGGCCGTCAGGATTGTCGTCCGGGTCGCCGTTCTTGATCCAGGGGGCCTGGAGGCCGTCCTTGACGTCCGGATCGCCCGGGGCGAGGAAGTGGCCGAACTCGTGGACGGTCGTCGCGACGAGCGAATGGCGGAGCACGCGGCCGTCTCCCAGGAGGCGCTCGGAGAGGGGAGCGAGGGCCGCGGCGAGGCGATTTCCCTCGTCGGCGAGGCCGCGCTTGGCCATCTCGCGCGCGAGGCCGCCGAGGACGACCTTTTCGGGACGGAGGTTCACCGCGGTGAACCAGATGGCCCTCGCCCTGGGGTCGCCGCCGGGCCGAAACGACGCGAGAGCGTAGCCGTAGTACCTGCTCTCCTCCTCGAACGGGGCGAAGACGACCAGAAAATCGCAGGCGGCGAGCGGAAAGTCGGCCGCCGTGTTCGCTTCGAGCGACGTCTGCAGCGCCTCGTCTCCGGGCTCCGCGAGTGGCGGGATCGCCACCTCGCCTTCCAGGACCTCCCACTCGATGCCGGAGAGCTCGCGCGAGACGTAGCGCCCGGCCTCCACGACGACCTCGCGAGCGGAATAGGGCTTGTCCCACCCGGCGGTCACGACCCCGACGCGCCAGCGGGCCTGGACGGTGAGCTCGTCGCTCGACGCGGTTCCGAGTCCCGGGAACAGGAGCACGAACGCCAGGAGCGCGAAACGAGGATTCGACATCGTTCTCTCCCTCACGAGGTTTTTCCTTTCGCTCAATCTTCCCGCGCGATCGAGTCGAGGACGATCTCGGCCGCGCGGACGACGGACGTCCCGGGATCGATCACGGCGTTGACGCCCAGGTCGAGAAGCCGGGCCCGGTCCGCGGGCGGGATGATGCCGCCCACGACGATTCCGATCTCCTCCGCGCCGAGCTTCTTGAGCTCCTCGATCAGCTGGGGCACGAGGACCTGGTGGCCCGCGGCGAGGCTCGAGACCCCGACGGCGTGGACGTCGTTCTCGACCGCCGCCCGCGCCACCTCCTCGGGCGTGGCGAAGAGGGGTCCCAGGTCCACGTCGAAGCCGAAGTCCACGAACGCCGCGGCGATGACGAGCGCGCCGCGGTCGTGGCCGTCCTGGCCGAGCTTCGCGACGAGCACGCGCGGGGGCCGCGCATGGGAACGGCCGAACTCGCGGACCCGGTTCCGGATGCCCTCAAGGAGCGGTTCTCCTTTCCACTCGCGGAGGAAGACCCCACGGACCGGATGGACGTCGGGACGGTGCCTCCCGAAGACCTTCTCCAGCGCGTCCGAGATCTCCCCCACGCTGCAGCGGGCCCGGGACGCCTCGATGGCGAGCGGGACGAGGTTCTGGCTCCCCGCGGCCGCCGTGGATAGAGCGGCGAGCGCCTGTTCGGCCCGCCCCGGGTCGCGCTCGCGGCGCACGCGCGCGAGGCGTTCGACCTGCCGCGCCCGCACGGCCTCGGTGTCGATCGAGAGGATCTCCACGTCCGGTTCGCCGGCGGCCCGATGCTTGTTCACGCCGATCACTGCCTCCTCGCCTCGGTCGATCCTCGCCTGGCGGCGGGCCGCGGCCTCCTCGATCCGGGCCTTCACGATTCCCTGCTCGATCGCGGCCACCATCCCGCCCGCTCGTTCGATCTCGTCCATGAGCTTGCGAGCCTCGGCGGCGAGCGAATGGGTGAGCGCCTCCACGTAGTAGGAGCCGCCGAGGGGATCGACGACGCGCGTGACCCCCGTCTCCTCCTGAAGGATGAGCTGGGTGTTCCGGGCGATCCGGGCGGAGGATTCCGTGGGGAGGCCGAGCGCCTCGTCGAAGGCGTTCGTGTGGAGCGACTGCGTCCCTCCCAGGACCGCCGCGAGGGCCTCGATCGTCGTCCGCACGACGTTGTTGTAGGGGTCCTGCGCGGCGAGGCTCCACCCGGACGTCTGGCAGTGGGTTCGCAGGAGAAAGGAGGAAGGCGATCGCGCGTCGAACCCCTCCATCGCCCTGGCCCAGAGAAGCCGGGCCGCACGGAGCTTGGCGATCTCCATGAAGAAGTTCATGCCGATGCCGAAGAAGAAGGAGAGCCGCCCGGCGAAGGCGTCCACGGAAAGACCCCGGGCGAGCGCCGTCCGGACGTACTCCAGCCCATCGGCGAGGGTGAAGGCGAGCTCCTGGGCGGCCGTCGCCCCCGCCTCCTGCATGTGGTAGCCCGAGATCGAGATCGGGTTGTAGAGCGGCATCTCGCGCGCCGCGTGCTCCAGGATGTCGCCCACGATTCGCATCGAGGGCGCGGGCGGGTAGATGAAGGTATTCCGGACCAGGAACTCCTTCAGGATGTCGTTTTGGACGGTCCCCCGGAGCTTCGCGGGCGGCACCCCCTGCTCCTCGGCCGCCACCACGTACATGGCGAGGATCGGGAGGACGGCGCCGTTCATGGTCATCGAGACGGAGATCTCGCCGAGCGGGACTCCGTCGAAGAGGATCTTCATGTCCTCGACCGAGTCGATCGCGACGCCGGCTTTTCCCACGTCGCCGGCCACGCGGGGGTGGTCGGAGTCGTAGCCGCGATGCGTCGCGAGATCGAACGCCACCGAAAGCCCCTGCTGTCCGGCGGCGAGAGCCTGGCGGTAGAAGGCGTTGGTTTCCTCGACCGTCGAGAAGCCGGCGTACTGGCGGATCGTCCAGGGGCGGTTGGCGTACATCGTCGCCCGGATGCCGCGGACGAACGGGGAGAACCCCGGGAGGGAATGGACGTCCTCCAGGCCCTCCAGATCCTCGGCGGTGTAGAGCGGCCGGATCGGGATCCCCTCCGCCGAGCGGCTGGAGAGCGTCTCCCAGGGATCCGCCCCGCCCAGCTCCTTCCTGGCGAGCTCCTTCCAGTCCTCGCGGCTTGCCATGACGGGTCATTCTGCCACGCGGCCTCTTCTTCGGGTATCCTCAAGCGGCCATGAAGGGAGCCGTCGCGTCTTGACCGCCGAGCCCGCCCCCGATGGCGAACCGGAGGTCCGGTTCGCCGGGAAGGTTTTCCGCCTGACCGCCGAGCGCGTCCGTTTCCCCGACGGGCGCGTCTCCCACTACGACGTCGTTCGCCACCCCGGCGCAGTGGCGATCCTTGCCGTCCTGCCGAAGCCCACGAGAGTCCTCCTCGTCCGCCAGTACCGTCACGCGCCGGGCCGGAGGCTCTGGGAGATTCCCGCGGGGACTCTCGACCGGCCGGGCGAGTCTCCGCAAGACTGCGCCGCGCGAGAGCTCGTCGAGGAGACGGGCTACCGTGCGGGGGCGCTCCAGCTCGTTTCGACCTTCTACACCGCGCCGGGTTTCTGCGACGAGCGAATGCACCTCTTCGCCGCCGCGAAGCTCGTGAGGACCAAGGGCGGCGAGAGAGATCCGGACGAGTGGATCGACGTCCACGAGGTCGCCTGGCCGGAGGCGCTCGAGATGGCTCGCAAGGGCGAGATCGAGGACGCGAAGACGCTCGTCGCCCTCGGCTGGTTCGAGTCGTACCTGCGCCCTCGACGAACACCTTGATCGACGAGCGAACCGTGCGGGAACTCCTCGGGCTCGCGCCCCACCCGGCCGAGGGCGGCTTCTACGCCGAGACCTACCGGAGCCAGGAGCGCGTCTCACGCGGCGGCCTGCCCTCCCGCTATGCCGCGGATCGGTCGTTCGGCACCGCGATCTACTATCTCCTTTCGCCGGAGACCTTCTCCGAAATGCACCGGCTGGCTTCCGACGAGGTCTTCCACTTCTATCTGGGCGACGCCGTCGAGATGCTCCAGCTCCACCCGGACGGCTCCGGCCTTGTCGTGACGCTCGGGATCGACCTCGCGGCGGGGGAGCGACCGCAAGTCGTCGTTCCCAGGGGCGTCTGGCAGGGGGCGCGGCTCGTACCCGGCGGACGTCTCGCCCTCCTGGGCTGCACGGTGGCGCCGGGTTTCGACCATGCCGACTACGAGCAGGGCCGGCGGGAGGACCTTCTCCGGTCGCATCCCGCGTTCCGGGACCGGATTCTCTCCCTCACGAGGTAGAGCGGATCATGTCGAGTCCGGAGATTCCGGCCGTCCTTCCCGACCGCCTCGGCGAATTCCGCATCCTGCGGGAGATCGGAAAGGGCGCGATGGGCGTCGTCTACGAGGCGATCCAGGAGTCGCTTTCACGCAGGGTCGCGCTGAAAGTCCTCTCCGCGTCGCTTGCGACGGACGAGGAGGCCGTGCGGCGGTTCCGCCGCGAGGCGGAGGCCGCGGCTGCCCTGCACCATCCCAACCTCGTGACGGTCCACGGGGCGGGCGAGAGCGAGGGGCTCCACTGGCTCGCGATGGAGTTCGTCGAGGGGGAGACGCTCGCGGCCTGGATCGAGCGGGAGCCGGGGGGCCTGTCCGTTCTGGCCGTCGTCAAGATCGGCAGGCAGGTGGCCGAGGGACTCCAGGCGGCCCACGAGACGGGGATCCTCCACCGCGACATCAAGCCGTCGAACCTCATGATCCGCCGCGGGGGATCTCGTGTGCCGGACGCGCCATGCGCCCCCTCGGGCCGCGGGGACGCCACCGTGGTCCTCGGTCTCGAGGCGGAGGTGCCGGTGGACGATGACTTCTCCGTCGTCGTCACCGACTTCGGCCTGGCGAAACCCCGCGCGGATGCGACGCTCACCGCATCGGGAGTCATCCTCGGGACCCCCATGTACATGTCCCCCGAGCAGGTCCGCGGGGAGACGCTCGACGGACGCTCGGATGTCTACTCGCTCGGCATGGTCCTCCATGAAGCGGTCACGGGATCGCACCCCTTCGCCCGGGAGGACTACCACCAGATCCTGCGCCTGGTGCTCCTCGAGGAACCGCCGAGACCGCGACTCCTTCGGTCCTCCATCCCACGGGCCCTCGAAGCCGTCATCCAGAAGGCGATCGAGAAAGACGCCGGGCGCCGCTACGCCTCGGCCCGGGAGCTCGCGCTCGACCTCGCCCGGATCGAGGCGGGGGAGCCGGTCCTGGCGCGGTCGGCGGGCGTCTGGACGCGCTTGGCCCGGCGGGCGGCCCGCCACCGGATCGCGTCGGGGCTCGTGGCTCTGGCCACGCTCGCCGGGCTCGCTGCAGGGACCTGGGCTCTGGTGGCGAAACGCCGAGCAGAGGAGAGCGAGGCGTACGTCCAGGCGGAGCGTCTCGAAGACGAGGCGCGAGACCTCGCCGCCGCCGGGCGCACCTCGGAGGCGATCGAACGGTACAAGGACGCGGCCGCCCTTGCGCCCCAGGACGCGAGGATCTGGCGCGAGATGGGGATTCTCCAGCTTTCCCTGGAGAAGATAGACGACGCAACCCTTTCGCTGGAGCGGGCCGTGGATCTTGATCCCGGGGACAGCGAGGCCTGGTTCGACCTCGCCGGGGCCCGGGTCCGGGGCAGACGCTGGGAAGCGGCCCGCGATGCGGCCGACGAGGCGATCCGACTCGCGCCGGAGGATCCGGGGCGCTACCGGCTCCGCGCGGAGGTGAGGAGCCAGCTCGGGGATTCGACCGGGTGCCTCGCCGACCACCAGGCGGCCGCGGCGATCGAGGCGAAGGCGAGGGACCGGGAGCTCGCGCTTGTGGATCGATCCCTCGCCGACGAGGACGCCGGCGAGGCGCTCCGCCGCCTTGCCGCGCTTCCCCGCACGGATGGCGAGCGGCCGGAGGTGCGTCTCCGCAGGGGGCTCGCGCTCCGCCTTCTCGCCGAGCGGTTCGACGACTCACTGCGGGCCACGCTTCATTCGATCGACGTGGATCTCCCTCCCGGCAACGACCCGGCGCGCGGCGCGCTCGTTGCCAGGGCCGAAGAGGATCTCGCTCGGGCCTGGGACGGGGGGGTCCGAGATCCCCGCCTTCCCGAGGCCCTCGCCGGGCTCGCCTTGAAGCGCCGGGACGTTGGCGGAGCGATCGCGATCTGGGACCGGATCCTCGACGAGCGGCCGGACGACCTCGCGGCGCTTCGCGGAACGAGCCGGATCCTCTTCGGCTCGATGCGATGGAAGGAGGCGCTCCCGGTCCTCGATCGACTCCTGGCGCTCGCTCCCGGAGACGCCGAGGCGAGGTACTGTCGCGGCATCGTCCGGTTGATCCCGCCCTGGGGGAGTACCGATCCTTCTCTCGCGTGGAGCGATCCGGATCTGTCGATCTCCCGGCAGCTCGCCGTCACGCATCTCGCCGAACGGATTCCTCTTCCCGCGGGAGAGCGCGAGATCGTGCTCGCCGCGCTCGAAGATCTCGAACAGGCCATCGCGGCCGGCCACCAGAGAGACTCCGCCCGCTTCTGCCGCGCGCTCGCCCTCGCCCGGCTCGATCGGCGGGCCGAGGCGCGCGAGGAAATCGAGCGCCTCGCGGCGGAGAATCCCGCGGACGCGACGCTCGCCGCGGCCCGGGCCGCCATGGATCTCGGCGAGGGAAGGCTCGACGAGGCCGAGAGGATCGCGAGGGCCGCGGCCGGGGCGAACGAGGATTCCTTTGCGGCCTGGCTCGTGCTCGGGAACATCCTCTCCTCGAAGGGAGACCAGGAAGGCTCGCTGGCGGCCTTCAGCGAGGCCCAGCGCCGCATCATGGCGAAAATCGCGCGGGACGAGCGATTCGTCGCGGGGCTCTTCGGGACCGGCTCGCGCCCTCGCGGAGATGCGCCCGGCCGGTTCGGTATCACGCTCGCGGATCTCGCGGACGACTACGCCCGATTCAAGAGCGAGGATCTCTCTCCCTTCCTCGACGCGCTGGGCGATGAGGACGAGGGGGTCCAGAGGAAGGTCCAGGCGCGGCTCTGGGCCGCGGGACCCGGGGCGCTCGACAACCTGAACGAGCTCGCGGCCGGCGGGGGCCGGGCCGGCGAGCGCGCTCGGGCGCTCTTCGAGGAGATCGAGACGGCAATCCGGTCGGAAGAGGACTCGGTGGCCCGCGGGGCGATCCAGAAGTACGTGAGGGCCTATCTCGCCGGGGATCTGGAAGGGGTGAACCGCGCGATCCTGGAAATGAGAGCGGCCAGGGAAGAGCTGGCGCCCGTCCTCGTCCGGCTCGTCCTCGCCGACCTCGCGACGGACTCGCGGTCCGCGGTCCTGGGATCGATCGGCGCGGTGCTCGGCGAGGATTCGCCCGCGGCCGCGATCTCGATCCTCGCCCAGGCGTCCCGGGGAAAACTCCCCAAGGTGCTGGCCGAGCTCGGGCCTCTTCTCCTCCATCTCACCGAGCCCCCGCCCGACTCGCTCCGCTCGCTCCTCTCGGACCCCGATCCAGAGGTCCGGGCTCTCGCGACGCTCTACCTCGCGCCGGTCCTGGGCCGCGAGCTCGAGGAGAACGCGCTCGCGGGCCTTGGTTCGGGAGGCGAGCACCGCGGTCTCTACGCGCGGGCCCTCGTCGCGATGGAGTCCCGTCGGGCCGCGCCCGAGCTCCTCGGCCTTCTCGCGCGGGAGGCCCCGGAGGATGGGCGGGCGGAGCTCGTCGCCGCGCTCTCGACCCTCGGGGACGCGAGCGCTCTGGAGGCCCTCCGGAAGCTCGCGTCGGATCCGGCCGAGAGCCTGGATACGCGCCTCCACGCCGTCCAGGGGCTCGGGAGGATCGGCGAGAAAGCCGATGTCGAGTTCCTGGTCGCGCTCCTGCAAGCCGAGGATCTCGAACTCGCGGGCGCGGCCGCCTGGGCCCTCGGGCGGATCGGCGAGCCGGAGAGCATCGAACCCTTGCTGAGGAACGCTGGCCGGACCGCCAGCGGAACTGGGATCCGTCTCGATGCGGAATTCCTCGACCCGTCCCTGGCTCCCGCCGTGGCGCTCCGGGCCATGGGCGTCAGCGAGTCGGCGGTCCTGGATCGCCTCCGGTCGGCCTTGCAAGCTCCCTCGCTTACCTTTTTGCTCCCGGCGTCGGACCTCTTCGAGCTCGGCGACCCCCTTCTCGCCGACTCGATTCTCGACGCGGCAAAGGCCGACCCCGGGCTCCCTCGCCTCTTCCTCCTCTCGCTTCTCGTCCCCGCAGCCCGGGAGGATCAGGTGCCGGAGCTCGTCTCTCTCCTCGAGCGCGCGGGGTGGAGCGAGCGGGCGACACTCGTCGAAATCCTGGGCGAGCTCGGGGATCCCCGGGCTGTACCGGCGCTCTCCCGGATTCTCTCCGAGACTCCGCCCGGACTCGAACGCGTCGAGGTCGCCTGGGCGATCTCGCGTTCGGGGGCGAGCGACTTCGAGTTGCCAGCCGAGGCAAGACGCTGGACCAGGGCGAGAGCCGGCTCGCTCCACGCGGCGGAGCTCCTCGCCAGGGCCGGCGACCCCGAGGCTCTCTCCATTCTTCGCCGGATCCTCTCGGGCGAGGCTTCCTACAGGGTCGACGCGATCATGGGGACGGCCGTGATCCAGGACCGGGAGCCCGCCTCGCTCCGGCTCCAGGCCGCCCGAGCCCTCGCCCTCTCGGGCGACCGCGAAGGGCTTCTCGCCCTCGTCCCCTTCCTCGCTTCGCGGGACCCCATCGACCGCCGCTACGCGGCGCGCACGCTCGAAAAGATCGCGGGCCGCCGCGTCGAGTACGACCCGCTCTCACCCCGTCCGGCGCTGGAGGAAGGACGCTCGGCCTGGGAGCGCGCGCTGCGGTGAAGCGCTGAGGCCCGAGGGTCTCGCTCCGCTTCATTTGCTCCTCAGCCGCTCCTCGATAGCGTTTCTCCTCGCCTTCGCTCCGGCGGCGAGCCGGAAGCGCCTGAGCCTGGAACGCCGTCTTGCGGGCTTCCTGCGGTGCCTGTGGCGGTCCGTCGTGATTCGCACGCTATTTGCGAACGCTCCCCTCTTCAACTCCTTCAAACCCGGCTCGCGAAAGGGAAACGCGAGCCCGCGAAAGGGAAATGGCGATGAGAACGACACGATCGATCCCGAAACTGATCCTCCTGCTGATCCTGGCTGTGCCCCTCATGGCGCCTCAATGCAATCCCCCTCCAGGGAACCCCCCTCCTGCGCCTCCCCCTCCTGCGCCCCCGCC
>JACQVV010000017.1 GCA_016209595.1 Planctomycetota bacterium | reverse complement strand
GGACGGAGATGAGGAGTCGGAGGAAGAGAAACCCCCCTCTCGCCTCGCCTCGGGGCGGAAGAAGTCCGAGACGGGGAGGAGGACCAAGACTCCCAGGAAGGACAAGAACACAGACAAGGGCCGGGAGAAGGACGGGGTTCGGGGAACGGGGTTCGGGGAACAAGGACCGCGAGTAAGACAAGGAGAGGAGCGCGTCTCCCTCCGGCCGGGGCGGCAAGCCCTCGACCCGGCTCGCCGGCGGCAAGGGGGCGGGTCCCGCCAGCCGACGTGGCGCGCCACTGTCCAGCCGCCGGCTCCGCGCGGGGCCCCTCCCCCCGCCCGGCCGCCCCGGAATCCTCGGGCTTCTCGGCCTCGTCGGGACGACCGTCCAGACCCTCCTCGGCGCGGCCCTCCTTGTCGCCGCCACGATGAGCCCGGGCCTCCTCGAGCCCGCGGGATTCACCCTACAGGGGAGCGCCAAGACGGTCGTGATCGCCTTCGGCGCCGTCTTCGCCGCGAGCGGCCTCGCCGCCGAGCTCGCGCTCTTCATGTACTTCCGCGACACCAAGCGGGCGGCCGACATCGCCCGCGCCGCTCCGCCCTCTCCCGTCCGGGAGGAGACGGAGGAGGAACAGGTGAGCGGAGGCGACGACGAGGCTGCCGAGGACCTCGAGGACGAGGACTTCGACGAATAGAAGGGGCGCCCGCGCGCGAGATTGACTCCCGCCGCGAGCGAGGCGAGAATCCTGATCGCCCATGACCACGGTGCGACGGGGAGTCGAGGCCTCCCGGGCGAGGCCCGAGGAACGCGATCGCCAGCTCGGCGAGATCGCGGTCTTCAACAAGATCCTCACCCCCGAGCAGCTCCAGGAGTGCCTGGACATCCGGAGCGCCATGGCGGAGCAGGGCTTCCCGATGAGCCTCGGGAAGGTCCTGCGAGAGAAGTACTACGTCGATCGCATGACGCTCCGGGCGCTCTTGCGGGCGCAGAGGGAGATGGAAGGGCGGTCGGGAGGCGAGCCAGAGGACTCGGTCGAGATCGTCAAGTTCACGCCGAGGGAGCACGAGACGCTCGTCGGCCGGGTGCAGGAACGGAAGCTCCTGAAGCCGGAGGAAGTGGACGAGTGCTTCGACATCCAGGTTGCGCTGGAAGCCCTCGGAATCGACAAGCTGCTGGGCGAGATCGCCCTCGAGAAAGGGTACCTCTCGCGCGACGCGGTGGGCGACATCCTCGCCCGCCACCAGACGATCCGGAGCACTCTGGTCAAGGAGGTCGTGCGCGAACCGGTCGCCCGAGAAGTCGAGCCCGAGCCGGAGAAGGACGAGGACGTGCCGGAGGACTCGGGGCTCCTTGCAGCCGTCCAGGACCGGGTCGAGCCCGACTCGATCCGCATCGCCCGGCAGTTCCGCTTCGGACGGCTGGCCGAGGAGAAGGGGCTCGCGACGGCGGAGCAGGTGAGCGAGGGGCTCTACATCCAGTTCCGGATGAAGGAACTCGGGATCGTCAGGCGGTTGGGCGAGATCCTCGTGGAGAAGGAGTTCCTGCGGGCTCCGGACGTCCGCCGGATCCTCGGCCTCCAGAAGCAGCGGCTGGGGAAGGTCCGCTGGTCGGATATCGGGAAGACGAAGAGCTGGAACCGCGAGGATCTTCTCCTGTCGGAGCTCCTCGCCCGGAACGGCATCCTGTCGAAGGACGAGCTCGACGAGTGCCGCTTCGTTCAGAAGGCGATGCGAGACCTGGGTCTGAAAAGGGACCTCGCCCAGGTCATCGTCGAAAAGGAGTACCTCGACCGCGAGGTCATCGACGGGATCCGGAAGGAGCAGGAGCGCCGGCAGGACGAGGAGAAGAAGGCCAAGGCCGAGGAGGGGCCCGTCCGCGTCGCCGCGGGCCAGCTCAAGAGCCTGACCCTGGAAAAGGCCTACCAGGAGATCCTCCAGAAGATGAACCTCCCCGAGGAGGGGGAGGGGGAGGAGCCGGAGGGGCGCGTCGAGCTCACGGATCTCGCCAAGAAGAAGACGCCCCAGCGGGCGGCGGTGGTCCACGCCGGGAAGAGCCTCTCGACGAAACCTGCCTGGGCGATCGCCGGTTCGGTCGCCGTCCTCGGCGGGGCCGTCGCGATCTGGTTCATTCTCGGTGCGAGGAGGACGACCGAGGAGGATCGCCGCAGCCTGGAGGAGAAGCGGGAGGCCGAGGAGCGGGCCCGGTCCGAGTGGCAGGTGGAGGTCGGAACCTCGATCCAGGCCGGGCAGGACCGCGCGGCGAACCTTGCCGAGGCCCGCGTCTCGCAGGTCCTGGCGCTCCTGACGGGCCCGAGCTTCACGCCGGAGCTCTTCCAGTCGATCCTGATCCAGGCCGAGAAGGAGCTTGCGGACCCGGAAATGGCCCCGTACGAGGCCGACCTCCGGATGGCCATCGGCCGGGCCTGGTTCTATCGCGTCGCGACCTCGCCCGGCGACCTCGCCCACGGCAAGGGTTGGACCGCGAAGGCGCGTGAGAGCCTCTCCCGCGCGGCCGAGCTCTACGGGGCGCCGGGAGCAAGGACCGCGGTTGCGGACTCGAAGGGGGATCCGAGCCGCTCCCGGTTGGAGGTCCAGCGGCTCCTCGAAGAACTCCGGAATTTCGAGGAATGAACCCGTGACAACCGCGCGCAAAGGCGCCACCGGGAAGAGCGCGAAGAAACGGGACTGGAAGATCGGCGAGATCGCCGTCTTCAACCACCTCACCGACGGTGCGCGGCTCGAAGAGTGCCTGGCAATCCAGGCCGACATGGGCGGCCGCGGCTTCCCGATGAAGATCGGCAAGATCCTGATCGAGAAGTTCTATGTCGACCGGCAGTCGCTCGCCGCGCTGATCAAGGCCCAGGCGGCGAACCGCGGCATGGACCCCGCGAAGGCGGACACCTCCGCCGACATCATCAAGTTCACGCCGGTCGAGCACGAGATTCTCGTGGAGCGAGTGCGCGAGCAGAAACTCGTCGGCCCCGAGCAGGTGGACGAGTGCTTCGATCTCCAGATGGCCCTCGAGGAGCACGGGATCGACAAACAGCTGGGCGAGATCATGATCGAGAAGGGGTATCTCTCGCGGGACCTCGTGAGCGACATCCTGGAACGCCACTCGCTCGTGAAAAAGAGCCTCGTCCGGGGAATGGTGCTCCAGGAGGAAGACCAGGCCGATGCCGGACCCCTCCTGGAGGACACAGACCTCCTGGAGGCGGTGAAGGGCCGGGTCGAGCCGGAGTCGATCCGCGAAAGCCGCAAACTCCGCTTCGGCCGCCTCGTCGAGGAGAAAGGCCTCGCCACGCGCGAGGATGTGAAGGAGTGCCTCTACATCCAGTTCCGTCTGAAGGAGCTCGGCGTCATCAAGCGGATCGGTGAGCTCATGGTGGAGAAGGGGCACCTCCGCCCGCCCGACGTGCGCCGGGTCCTGGCGCTCCAGAAGCAGCGGCTGGGGAAGATACGGTGGTCGGAGCTCGCGCAGAGCGCGGAGATCACCGCCGAGGACCGCCAGGTCTCCCGGATCCTCGTCGAGAACGGGGTCCTGTCCCAGGATGAGGTGGACGAGTGCCGCTTCGTCCAGCGGGCGCTCAAGGACCTTGGCCTCTCGCGGAGCCTCGCCCAGGTGATGGTCGAGAAAGAGTACGTGGAGCGGAAGATCCTGGACGGGATCGTAGCCGAGACGAAAGCATTCGAGCATGCCCAGGCGGTCCAGGGGCAGGCATCGGCGAAGCAGCCCTCGCGGAGCGCCTCGCTCGACATGGCCTACAAGGAGATTCTCGGCCGCTCCAGTGACTCCCAGGACGGCGAGGGGGAGGCCCAGGGGGAGAGGAGGACCTCGAAGAGACTCGATCCCCTCCGCTCGGCGGCTCCGCGGTCGGGATCGCGGTGGATCGTCTGGACAGCCGCCGGCCTCGTCCTTTCCGTGGGGGCCGGGCTCCTCGCCTGGGCTTTCCTTGCCGGGGAGGGCCCCGCGGAAGGGGAGGGCGGCGGCGAGCCGGCCCCGCAGCCCGAGGCGAGAGGGAAGGCCGAGGCCCAGCGCCGGCTCGCGGACCTCTTCGGCCGGGCGAGATCCGAGCGTGCCGCGCTCCAGGAGGTCCTCGACGCGAGCGGGAGACCGGGGTTCGATGCCGCGGCAGCCGCGGGAAAAGTCGGCGAGACTCTCTCGCGCGTCGAGAAGGCCCGGGCGGAGCTCTCGGGCCTCCGGGAGGCGCAGACCGGCTTCCCGATCCTTTCGGCCCAGGTCGCGGATCTGCTCGAGGAGCTCCGCTCGCTCGCACGGACGATTTCCGGTTCGCTTTCGGATCCACCCGGGCTCGCGGCGAAGGCGGCCGAGGGGAAGAAGCGCGTCGATTCGCTTGTTGAATCGATCGAAAAGCAGCTGAAAGGATAGGAAGAGGCACCTTGCCCCGAGTCGACCCCGCGCGCGTCGAGACCTGGGTCTGCGCGACCCACCACGAGCGGATCGCGATGGGAGTGTGCGTGCGCTGCGGGGCGCCGCTTTGCCAGGAGTGCATGACCAACGTCGAGGGTGCCCTCTACTGCGCCCCCTGCACGTGCCAGTTCCGGCGGGCAGGGACCCGGACTCACCGGCGGGCGCTACGGTCTCTTTTCGCCAAACGGAACGACATCCTGGTGCTCGCCGTCTCCCTCCTCGTCCTTTCCCTCGTCCTCTATGGTGCCGGCCTTGCCCTCGCCGCCCGGTAGCCGGGAAGGACATGCCCCGGCCGAGAGCTGGCAGGTCCATCGCTGGCTACGGCCGATGGGAGCTCTCGAGCTCCTCGACCGCGCCCTCTGGTCGATCCAGACCCGGCCGGGGCCGGCCTACCTCCTGTCGCTCCCGGTGACGGTCCCTCTCGCGGTCGCCTACCTCTTCTACGTCCACGCCTCCGGGCCGCTCGGGCCGGCGTGGGCGCGCGAGGACCTATCGTTCGTCCTGGCTTTCCTCGCTCCGGCGGCGGCCGTTTTCCTGATCTTGCGTCACGTCTCGCACCACCTGATCGCGGCGGCCTACTTCGGCGACCGGCCGGACCTCGCGGGCGCTATCGAGCCGGAGCTCGGCCGGGCGGGAGAAGCCTTGCGGGGGCGCGTCCTTTCGCTCGCGGCGACCGGAGCGGCGAAGGGGGCGCTCGCGGTGGCCTCGCTCGCCGCGTTCTACGTCCCGGCTCTTTTCGTCTGGCCGAGGCTATTCCTCGCCGTGCCTGTGGGGCTCTTCGAGCGCAAGTTCGGGCCGCGCGGGCTCCGGGCCTCCTGGGATGCGGTGGACGGGGGTGGGGGCCCGGGACTCGGTGTCGCCGGGCACCTCGCCTTCGGCGGGGCCTTCCTCGCGGCGAACCTCTTCCTCGCCGTGCCGGTCCTCGTCTTCCCGCTCGCCGAGATCCTGCTGGGGATCGACACGTCGTTTGCCCAGGCGCTCCTGGCGGGCGACGTTCCCTTCGCCTTCCACGTCCTGGCCGCGGCCGTCTTCGTCGTGGTCGATCCCTTCTTCCCGTTCCTCTCGGTCCTCTCGTACCTCGACCGGCGGGTGCGGAGCGAGGGGCTCGACCTCTCGCTCACGCTGGAGGCGATCCTCGCCCGGGAGGCGGCGTCGGTCGCCGAACCGGTCCTCGTAGAACCCTCACAGGAGTCGAGCCATGCGGGGTAGATTCACCGCCGCCCTGGTCTTCCTCGCCGCCGCGCCCTTGTTCGCGCAGGAGGGTCTCGAGGAGCGGCTTCGCTCGCTCACGGAGAGTCGAGAGACATCGGACGAGCCCCCGTCGGACGTGGAGGAGATCCTCTCGCGCGACGAGTTCGAGGGGCTAGTGAGGGGCCCCGCGCCCGAGGTCCGGGAGGATCTCGTCGAGGAGTGGCGAGGGCTTCCTGGACGGGCCGGGGGCTCGGGGACCGGCGGCGGAACGGGCTCGGACGGCGGAGCGCGATCGGGTACTCCAAACGGCTCGGGGCGAACAGAACCGGGCAGCGGATCAGGCGGAGAGATCCCGACTTGCGATGACCCGACCTGCGACCACTCGGGAGCGGGCTGAAGCGGGCGGTCGGCGAACCCGGGCGGTTCGCGAGGAGACGGTGAGCCGAGAGGAGGCGAACCCCGCGGCGGAGACGAGCCCCGAGGCGGAGACGAACCAGGCGGCCCGGGCGGTGAGCCCAGTGGCGGCGAACCGGGCGGGGATCGTGACCGTGATCGTGACCGTGATCGTGACCGTGACCGTGACCGTGACCGTGACCGTGACCGTGAAAACGGGGATGGACGGTCGGGATCGGGCGGGGATCGGCCAGCGGGGAGAGACCCCGCAGGGCGGGTTACAGAGCCCGGCGGGCGGGGCGGCGGGCAGCCGATCGTGCGCAGGGAGCCGATCGAGATGCCGGATCGGGACGACCACTTCCTGGAACGTAGCGAGCCCATCGTCGAGACGGGCGCTCTCGCGGGCTTCTTCAAGGTCCTCATGTACGCGGTGATCGGTCTCGCCGCGGGGGCGCTCCTCTTCGCGATCCTCCTCGCCGTGGTGCGATGGGCTCGCAACCACGAGAAGAAGGAGAAGAAGGAGAAGAAGAAGGACGAGAAGAAACAGGATGAGGCTAAACCCGAGGCCGCCGCGGAGGCCGTCCTCGCGCTCGCCCCCGAGGGGTGGGAGGAGCTCGCGGCCCGCCTCGCGGCCGAGGGGAAGCACCGGGACGCGGTCCGCGCCGTCTACCACGCGGTCCTCTCCGGCCTCCACCGCAGGCAGGAGATCGACTACCGGGTCACCCTCTCCAACTGGGACTACGTGGCGATGATGCCCCAGGGCGTTCGGCGGGGGGCGTTCGCCGAGGCGACGAGGAGCTTCGACCTCGTGTGGTATGGACTCCGGTCGTGCGGCGAAGCCGAGTACGGGGCGAGCGCGAAGCTCGCGCGAGAGATCCTGGGAAGCGGCGATGCCGCCGCCTGAACCGGGCGAAGAGGATCGTCCGGGCGAGGCCGCTCGTGCGGTCCCCCCGCGCCCCCTGCCGCGGATCGTCCTGGGGCTCGCTCTCGTCGTCTTCTTTGCCGCGGCCTTCTCGATCCTGGAGGCCCGGGTGCGAAAGAAGGGGCAGTTCCCGGACTACAGCGGGTTCTCCTCGCGAGAGGGGGGGCTCCGCGCGTTCGTCCTCTACGCGACGAGCGAGCGCGGCATCCCGGTCCGGCTCTTCAAGCTCCGCGCGACCACGCTGCCGCGCCGCGAGCCAGGGACCGCGGCGCTCATGCTGGTGCGCCCCGGCGTGGGCGGCGATGCGATCGACAAGGACGAAGTGGAGCCCGTCCGGTCCTGGGTGGGGGAGCAGGGGAACCTCCTCGTCCTCGTCGACGACCGGCCTAGCGCAGTCGCCGAGTCGTTCGGCCTTGCCATCCAGCCCGCGGGCGCGCCGGCGGGAGCCTGGGAGGCCGCGGACCCCGACCTCCCGCTCGCCGCGCGCGCGAAGAACCCGACGGGCGCGGGGAGCGCGTGGATCCGCGTGGCGGAAGGCCGGCGGGACGTTCTCGTCCTCTTCCGGGGCGCGGGGAAGCCCAAGGCGGTCTACCACCGCTTCGGGAAGGGCGACGTCCTCGTCTTCGCCGACCCCTACCCGTTCACGAACGCCGGGATCCGGGCGACGCCGGAGAGCGAGAACCCCTTCCTCGTCTCGAACCTCGTGGACCTTTTCCACGACCGGACCCTCTACCTCGACGAGTACCACCACGGCTTCGTCCGGCAGGCCGAGCTCCACGCCTATCTGGAAGTGCTCGGACTGGGGCCCTTCTTCTTCCAGCTCGCGGGAACCGCGCTCCTCGTCTTCCTCGCGATGGGGCGGCGACTGGGCCCGCCGATCCCGCTCGTCGTGGACCCGCGGCGCGACTCCTTCGAGTACGCCGAGGCCCGCGCCGACCTCTTCCGGCGGCTGGGGCACCGGAAGTACTGCGTCCAGGCCCTCTGGATGGAGCTCTCGCGTGCGGTCGCCCGTTTCGCGCCGCCCGGGGCGGGCGAGAAGAAGCTCGACGAGGTCCTCGCCTCCCACGCGCGCTTCCCGATCGCGCGCTACCGCGCCCTGGACAAGCAACTTCGCCGGTTCGCGCCCGCCGCGAGCGCCGCCGTGGGCGACGGGCGGCTCGTCAAACTCGCGCGCGAAGTGGATTCCTTCCTCTCGGAACTACGGAAATGGCAGACATCGCAACCGACATAGCGCGCCTCCGCGAGAGCGTGGAGGCGATCAAAAAGGAGCTCGCCAAAGTCATCGTCGGCCAGACGGAGACGATCGACTCGATGCTCGTCACGATCCTCTGCCGGGCCCACGCCCTCCTGGAAGGCGTCCCCGGGACGGCGAAGACCCTCATGGTCCGCACGCTGGCGCGGCTCACCGGGGCCCAGTTCGGGCGGATCCAGTTCACGCCCGACCTCATGCCGTCCGACATCCTGGGCACGAACGTGTTCAACCTCCAGACGAACACGTTCCACCTGGCGCGCGGCCCGATCTTCGCCGACTTCCTCCTCGCCGACGAGATCAACCGGACCCCGGCCAAGACCCAGTCGGCGCTCCTGGAGGCGATGGAGGAGCGCCGCGTGACGATCGACGGGGTCGGCCATCCGCTCCACGAGTCGTTCACGGTCTTCGCCACGCAGAACCCGATCGAGCAGGAAGGAACCTATCCCTTGCCCGAGGCGCAGCTCGACCGGTTCCTCTTGAAGATCCAGGTCGGCTACCCGTCGCCGGAGGAGGAGGACCGGATCCTCACCGCCTGGCACCGGGGCTACGACCCGTCGGATCTCGACCGGTTCAAGCTCAAGGCGCTCGCGAGCCGCGAGGAACTGCTCCGGCTGCGAAAAGTGGTGGGAGGCGTGACCGTGGACGCGCCGGTCATCCGCTACATCCGCACGCTCGTACAGACGAGCCGGCGCTTCCCGCAGATCCTCCTGGGAGGCGGCCCGCGCGCGGGGATCGGGCTCCTCCTCTCCGCAAAGGCGCTCGCCGCGATCTCGGGCCGGGACTTCGCCACGCCCGATGACGTCCGGCGGATGGCCTACCCGGTCCTTCGGCATCGCCTGATCCTCTCCCCCGACGCCGAGGTCGAGGGGACGACGGCCGATCAGGTCATCCAGCAGCTCCTCGCGTCCGTGGAGGTCCCGAGGTAGCCCGTGCTCCCGACCCGCCGCCTGGTGATCCTCTTCGCCCTCGGGCTCGTCCCGCTCGCGTTCGCCGGGACGTGGCCGGGACTCGTCTACGCCGCGGGCGTCTACGACATGGCCCTCCTCGTCGCGTTCCTCGCCGAGGGGGTGCTGCTCGCGCGAGCGGCGAACGTCCGGGCGCGGCGCGGGCACGAGCCGCGTCTATCGCTCGGCGAGAAGAACTGGGTCTCGATCGAGCTCGAGAGCTTCGTCCCGGTTCCTCTCATCGTCGTGGTGCGAGACGAGTTTCCCGAGTCCTTCCTGGGCGAAAAGCCTCTCCGCCGCGTCCGGCTCGCTTCCTACTCGCGGGCCGAGGTCCGCTACGCGGTCAGCCCGACCGGCCGCGGCGACTTCCGGTTCGGCGACATCCACTTGCGGATCTCCGGGCTCCCGGGGCTCGCCGCGATCGACTGCCGGGTGCCGGCCTCGGAGTCGGTCAAGGTCTATCCGGATCTCATCGAGGTGAAGAAGTACCGCATCCTCAACCGTTCGCACCACCTCCGGCTCATGGGCCTGAACGTGATCCGCGGCGTCTCCCAGGGGCACGAGTTCGAGGAGCTCCGCTCCTACATGCCCGGCGACGACTACCGCACGATCAACTGGAAGGCGACCGCCAAGCGGATGAGCCCCGTTACGGAGCACTTCCGCCCGGAGCGGAGCCAGAACGTCGTCCTGTGCATCGACGCCGGCCGGATGATGGCGACCCGGGTCGGGAGCCTCTCGAAGCTCGAGTACGCGGTGAACGCCGCGCTGATGCTCGGACTCACCGCGCTCGAAAACGGCGACAACGTGGGGCTCGCCGTCTACTCCCACGACCTCGACCTCTTCGTCGCGCCCAGCCGCGGCCGGACGGCGCTCTACCGGATCCTGGAGAACCTGTACGCCGTGCGGGCGCGGTACACCTCGGTCAACTTCCGGCAGGTGATGAAGCGGCTGCTCGCGAGGGTTCGCCGGCGAAGTCTCGTCGTCCTCTTCACCGACCTGATCGACGAGGAAGGCGGCGAGACGCTACTGGCTTCGGTCCGCGTCCTCCGCCCCAAGCACCTCCCGCTCGTCATCTCGATGACCGATGTGGGGATCGAGCGGATGGCGCGCACCGCGCCCGAGGGGACGGGCGACGTCTACCGCCGAGCGGTCGCGACCCGCATGCTGGTCGAGAGGAGCCGGAAGATCGCGGAGCTCGGGAGCCGGGGGATCCTGATGATCGAGGGGAGCCCCGAGGAGATCACGGTGAAGGCGGTGAACAAGTACCTGGATCTCAAGGCGACGAGGCGACTGTAATGGACCTGAACCTGTTCCTCGAGGTCCGCCGCGACGAGTGGCAGTACCTCGAGGGCCTGGTGGACCGCCTGGAGTCGGGCGTCCGGCTCACGGAAGACGAGGCCGATCGGCTCTGCCGGCTCTACCGGAAGGCCTCCAGCGACTCGATCCGAGTGCGGACGGAGACGAGGAACCCCGCGGTGATCGAGTACCTCAACAACCTGATCGCCCGCTGCTACGCGGCGATCTACCGCGGGCGGCGCTTCGGCGTGAAGGACCTCTGGACCTTCTACGCCGCCGAGGTGCCCCGCACCGTCCGGAGGGAGAGCCGGGCAGTCGCGGCCTCGGCCGCCTGCCTCCTCGCCGGGACGCTCTTCGGCTTCGTGGCGCTCTTCGCCGACTCGCGATCGCGCGAGTTCCTGGTGCCCGCCGAGCACCAGGTCCAGGCACCGAACGAACGGATCGATGCCCTGGAGTCGGGAGGCGACGTCTTCACGCTGGAGCAGTCGGGCTTCCTGACGGGGTTCTTCTTCACCCACAACTTCAAGGTCGGGGTGCTTGCCTTCGCGGTCGGGATCGCGTGGGGAGTCCTCACCTTCGTCATGCTCTTCGCCAACGGCCTCATGCTGGGCGCGCTCATGGCCGACTACGTGCAGTCCGGCTGGCACGCCACGGTGTTCTTCTTCGCCTGGATCCTCCCGCACGGCATCCCGGAACTCACCGCGGTCGTCCTGTGCGGAGCGGCGGGACTCGTCGTGGGGAGGGTCGTCGTCCGGCCGGGGCTCAGGAGCGTCCGCGACGCGCTCCGGATCCGGGGCCCGGCCGCCGCGCGCCTTGTCCTCGGGACCGCCCCGCTCTTCCTCCTCGCCGGGATGATCGAGGGCTCGATCTCTCAGGTGAACGAGCCCGTCCTGTCGTACGGGCTCAAGGTCCTGTTCGCTCTCGGGATGGGCGCGCTCGTCTATTCCTGGCTCCTCCTCGCGGGCAGGAGGAAGGCCGCTCCCGCGGCCCCCGCGGCGGGGCCGCTCATGCTCTTCCGGGAAGGCGAGGAGGCGAATCCGTGAGCGCGCGCGCGGCCGACGTCAGCCGGCTCAGAGTCTGGACGCCGGAGAACGTGGACTTCGACTTCGAGATCGCCAACCTCGCCAGCCGCTTCTACGCCTGGTTCATCGACCAGTGCGTGATCGCGGGCGTCCTCTTCCTCCTCGGGTGCTTCGTGTCGATCGTCGCCGGGCTCTCCGGAATGGGCCAGGGTCTCACGCCGGTCGTCTTCGTCGCCCTCTTCTTTCTCGTTCCGCCTCTCTACTTCACCGTGCTGGAGAGCTGGACGAGGGGGCGGTCCCTGGGGAAGAAGGCGCTCCGCCTCCGCGTGATCCAGGAGACGGGAGTGCCGCTCGCGCTCGGTCCTTCCATTCTGAGGAATCTCTTCCGGGTCGTGGACATGATGCCGGGCTTCGGGGGGATCGGCGCCGCCGCGGTCTTCTTCACGCGCCGCGGGCAGCGCCTGGGGGACCTCGCGGCGGGGACGGTCGTCATTCGCGAGGAGCGGCGGGTCGCTCCCAGGGCCGCGCGGACGCGGGGAGAGTGGGCTTCCGGGGAATTCCTGGCCGACCCCGGCTTCCGGTGGCGCATCCTCTCCGCCGTGGCGCCGGACGAGAGAGACCTCGTGGTGCAGCTCTGCCTCCGCCGCCATTCGCTCGACATGGACTCCCGGGCCAGGCTACTCTCGGGAACGCGCGAGCTCCTGGAGATGAAGCTCGGCGCCTCCGTACCCCCGTATCTCTCCGACGAGCGTTTCGTCGCGGGCGTGGGGAGCATCCTGGTCGAGGGGTCGTCCTTCTGGCCGGGGAGGAACCCTTCGTGACAGCCGGCCCCCGCTGCGTCTACCACCCCGAGGCCCCCGCGGCCTACGCCTGCGACGGCTGCGGGTCGTTCGTCTGCCGCGCGTGCCTGAAGAAAGGCGGAACCGGGAAGATTTGCGCCGACTGCGCCGCCGCGGGCGGCGCCCCGGGCCGGCGGGATCTCGTCGCGGAGAGCCGCGTCCGCGCCGTGGGGCTCGCGAGCTACGGGATCGCGCTCGCCGCCTTCGCGACCCTGCTCTTCAAGTTCCACGACGAGCGAGCGGATCTCGTCTGGGTTTTCCCTCTCGCGACGGGCGCTGTCACTCCCCTCGCCGTCCTGGGGGAGGCGGTGCGCCGCTTCGACCCGCGCGCCCGAGTACTCCTCCTCGTCCTCGTGTGCACGAGCTTCCTCGCGATGCTCGTCCGGTTCGCGGCGACGAAAGGGGACCCGCTCGTCGGGCTGGGCGCCCTCGTCGCCGCGGCCGGGCACGCGGGCCTCCTCTGGGGGCTCTTCGGCAAGCGCGCCTCCCGGCTCTTCGTCGAGGGGTACGCGCTCCTCGTTCGCCGCCACCGTCACGAGCGCCCGCCGGCGAGCGCGCTCGCCTACCTCCTGGTCGGACTCTACGCGGTCGCGTTCCCGTGCCTCGTGTTCAAGCTCTTGTAGTCTTCGTCGTACAATCGTTGCCGATGGCCATGCGCCCCGAGGACAACCTGCTCGGCAAGATCGCCGTCGCCTTCGGTTTCGTCAGCCCCGAGGAGATGGAGGAGTGCGTCCGCATCCAGCGGGATGGCGGCAACCCGCACCTCCTGGGGACGATCCTCCTGGAAAGGGGATACCTGACGCGGGACGAGCTCCGCGATCTCCTGGAGTTCCAGAAGGAGAAGCTCTCCTCTACCGACACCCGCAAGGTCGAGCGGGAGGCGGACCGGATGTTCGGCTTCCTGGCGATCCAGCTCGGGCTCCTCTCCCAGGACGACATCCGCGCCGCCTGCGCGGAGCAGGCCCAACTCGCCAAGCGGGGGCTCCGTTTCCGGCTGGGGGAAGTCCTGGTCGGGAGGGGCTTGCTCACGCGCGGGCAGGTCGAGGAGATCCTGCGCCGCCAGCAGGGCTACCTCGTTATCTGTCCGAAGTGCGACAAGCGCCACATCGTCTTCGACCGCGAGCCGGGGGAGAAGTTCGAGTGCGACTGCGGGCGCGAGCTGCTCGTGCCGGACTGACTCCCTACTCGTCTTTCTCCTCTTCTTCCTCCGGCGGCGGGACCTTGTCCCGCGTCTTGAACTTGAGGAGGAAGACCTTGATGTAGCTCGCCTCGGGGGTCTCCTCCTCGCCGTAGATCACGCCCTTCAGGATCTCCCAGCTGGAAGTCTGGCCGGGCGGGTTCTCTTTCTGGTTGAACAGGACCCCCCCGAGGACGTCCACTTCTCGTCGCCCGCGACCCCACTTGTGGTCGTAGAGGAGCCCCTCGACGAGGTCGAACGACGTGTAGGTCCCGCGTTCGTGGTAGTCGAAGAGGAAGCGCGTCCGGACTCGCCAGATCTTGAGGTCGTCCTGGTCCTGGAAGTGGATGAGCGGCCAGAGGATGTCCGCCTTCCCGGAGTTCTCGTCGTAGTAGGAGAGGGGGAACATCTTCTGGAAGGAGAGGAACGGGTCGAAGTGGACGCCGTCCTCCCGGAAGCTCGTGAAGAGGGGCGTGACGTGCCATTCGTCGGCGTCCCCGTGCCGCCGGTGCATGAAGAAGGGGCCGAACTCGAGCCGGCTGTAGTCGGACGTGTTCGACTCGAAGTTGAACACGGGGTCGAGGAAGCCGAAATGGTCGATCGGTTCGACTTCCCCGCCGCCCTCGATCATGTCCGCCCGGATCGCGGAGAGATCGTAGCGGTCCTGCACGGTCCATTCGTACTCGTCGAGATAGGCGCCCGGGAAGGAGCGGTTGTGCCGGACGTGGTGGTCGAAGAGGGCGAAGTCCCAGAGGTAGAGGAACTGGGTCTCGCGGTCGCGGTTCCACCAGGCGTCCTTGGCCGTGAAGAAGTCGAGCTCCTTCTTCATGTGGAAGGGGGTGAATGCCCAGCGCTGCACGTGCACCGACTCCTCCTTCCCGGCCGGAGTCTGGAAGTCGAACTGCAGGTCGCGCGTCTGGAAGAGGACGTTCGCGTAGGCGGAGTAGCGGAACGTGGCCTTGTCCTGCTTCGCGGTCTGCGACTGGGAGAGCGAGAGGAGTGGGACCGAGAACCACATGCTGCGGTCCTCGCCCTTGGTCGACGTCTCGTGCTCGCTCACGGTGAGGATCGGAAGAGAAACGAAGCCGCGCACGGTCCGGTCCGGGAGCCGCCGCGTTCCCGACTGCGTCAGGATGGGCAGGCTGAAGAAGAGGTCGGAGTTCTCGTCGCTCCGGTATCCCGTGAGGAGCGGCCAGACGACGAGCTCGCTTTCCTTGCTCCGCCGGTCGTACCGGTAGGTGTAGAAGGGGATGAGCTGGCTGAATCCTGAGTTTTCCCTCGTCTCCTCCTGGTAGATCCCGAGGTTGAGCTTGGAGAGGACCTTCTCCTCGGTTCCGGGAGCCTCCTTCTCGGCCCCCTCGCCCGGTTCTTCTTCGTCCTGGGCCAGTCCTGCCGCCGGGAAGAAGGAACTCGCCAGGAGGGCGAGCCACCACGCGGATCGGCTCATCATCATGTTCTCCTCACGGATCGAAAACTTCGGGTGGACGAACGAGCCGAGAGTAGATCGTAGGCGCCCGATCTCGGGTCTGTCAACCGAGTGTGCTAGACTTTCGCGTCCGCTGGAGTCCGTCCGACACGCGATGAAGCTTGAGTTCGTCAAACGGAGGATTCTCGGTCCGGCCGGCGCCTTCGTGCAGCGCAGGATCCTCCGGCCGGTCCTGGGGATCGACGACACCCCGGAGTCGATCGCGCTGGGGGTCTCGCTCGGGCTCTGGGTCGCGATCACCCCGACGATGCCGGCCCAGATGGCGATCACGATCGCGCTCTGGACGCTCCTGAAGAGGTTTCGCGTGCGGTTCAGCGTGGTCGCGGGGTGTCTCCTCTCCTGGGTGGTGAACCCGCTCACCGCCGTCCCGATCTACTGGACGTGCTACCGGGTGGGCTGCTTCGTCCTGGGCCGGTCGCCTCTCGGGTACGAGGCATTCGGCGCGCGGATCCCGGACGACGCCGGTTTCTGGCGGCAGGTCGAGGAGGTCGTCCGGATCGCGCTCGGGGACTTCGGGGTCCCGCTCTGGACGGGGTGCATCCTCGTCGGGACGGCGCTCGCGCTCGCGTCCTACCCGGTCGCGCTCGCCGCCGCCCGGCGCTCGCAGGCGCTCCGGCAGCGGTTGCTCCTCCTCCTGCGGCGGCGCGAGACGCGCCGGATCCTCCGCGCCGAGCGGCAACTCCTGGACCGGGCGGCCGTCGCGGCGACGGAGCACGGATCGGGCGTCTGGTGGCGGGAGTTCCCGATCGTGCTCGCCTCGGCGAGCGAGACGCGCCGGGAGATCCTCGCCGCGATGGGGATGGACTTCACGGTCGTGCCGTCCGGCGCGAGCGAGGAGACGCCCCCGGGGATGCCGCCCCGGGACGTCGTGCGCGAGCTCGCTCTGCGCAAGGCCCGCGCGATCGGAGCGCGGATCCGGCAGGGCTGGATCCTCGGCGCCGACACGACGATCGTTCACGACGGCCAGGTCGTGGGCAAGCCCCCCGACGACGCCGAGGCCGCGCGGATTCTCGAACTGCTCTCGGACGACCGGCACGAGGTCCTCACCGGCCTCGTGCTCCTCGACCCGGCGACCGGGCGGTACGTCGAAGGGTGCGCGAGCGCCTACGTGCGCTTCGGCGTGATCCCCCCCGAGCGGATTCGCGAGTACGTCGGCGCCGGAAAATCGCGCGGGAAGGCGGGGGCCTACGACATCGCCGACGGGTCCGCGCTCCCGTTCGAGGCGGTGGACGGCGACCGGAGCACGGTCCTGGGCCTCCCCCGGCAGCTCCTGATCGAGCTCATGGAGCGGCTACGCCGCGAAGTCGCGGCCCCGTGCCGGGAGTGACGAAGGGGCTCTCCCGGGAGCCTGGTTGCACTATACCTGAAGCTCGGGACTGTCTGAAAACAAGGAAGGACGCTTTCCGACCAGGGCTCGCGTTCAAGGCGTCGATCTGTGCGTCTGGCGTGGCGCAGGTACGACCCGGTCGTGGTAACCTGATGTGCCATGAATCACTTCACCGACAGCGCGGGCCACAAGGCCATCTCCAGCCAGCAGAGTGGCACTTCATCGCGGCGCAGCCGCCCGGAGACCACCCCCGGGGCGCGTACTTCACCACTCTCGGGCCGGAGGAGCGGGCGCTGGCTGCGCGCTTGCGAATATCCAGGGCGAAGCTGGCCTTCTTGTTCAGCTTCGAAGGCTCGATAGGTCTCTCTCCGCTGCCCGGCGGCAGAGGAGCCTTCATCTTCTACTCGCCCCAAGACTATGACGTGACAACAGATCGTCAGACGTTTCACGGTCCCTCGGGGTTGTGATGTTCGGCGGCCATGACATCCATGTCCCCATGACCCCGAGCCCGGGGCCGGACGATCTCGACTTCGTGCTGCGCATGATCCGGCATGTGTGGCCCGATGCACTGGTTGAGGACTTGGCGAAGGACGGCGTGGACCATCTGCCCATCGACGACGTGTTTCCGATCGGCCCGTCGCGCGAGGTACTCATCTACCGCGACACGCAGAGCCTGTGCGCATGGCGCGAACACGGGGCCACGCCGGGCAACGAGAGCACCCTGGTCCACGTCCTTCTGGGAGACCAAGGACTGACGATAGTGGTCGATGCCCGCGACTCGGCGACCGGCAAGTTGATCGAGCAGATCATCGAAGCACTCCTGTACAACCGACTGCCCGCTGGGTCGTGCCGGACCAACGCGGCATGAGCATCGCGAATTGCGGGGATCTGGTAAGGCTCTTCGACTATGCGAGGGTGGGCTGGTACTTCGAGCACGATCGCGACGACCGCGCCGAGCACGTCGTGAAGGAAGCGGCAGAGGTGTCGGAGGTCCTGACGGCTCGCCTGGGGAACCGCGTGGATGTCCTCGCGGAGGTCTTGAAAGACCCTGACGCGTTCGTGCCTCTGGTGCAGACCCTTGTCATGCCGATGACCGCGCCGATCCGCGCGATGGTGTACTGCGTGCTTCGTGGCGCGAAGGTCACGGCGATCGACTACAAGTACGCGATCCGCAGTCGCTCCACGTTGGAGGTGACGGTCGAGTTCGGACCGCACGGGGAGCTCAAGTTCGAGTCGAAGGAGTTATGGGACGCGGAGGCTCTCCACCACTTCGGCTTCGCGAAGCTCAACGACGCGCCGTTCGTCGATGGGTACTTCGCATTCGGCCGGCGCTAGCGCGAGTTCGTCGCGAGGGCCGCGGTGGCCCGCTCGCTCAGTCGAGCATGCCTGGCACCCGAGCTGCGGAACTGAGCAGACCGACCCGCTCCATCTCTTGCCCTGCTCGGCGGGCGCGCATCGATCATCATGGGCGTCTGGCGCCGCGGGTCGTCTTGCCCGGGGCGCCGTTGCTGGGGGGCTCGGGACGTGCCATCATGGGGCCGAGCATGGGCGAGGGAGCAATCGAGGTTCGGTGCGAGTGCGGGGCGCGCCTGGCCGCGCCGGAGGGGACCGCCGGCCGTCCTCTTCGGTGCCCGCGGTGTGGCAGGACGATTCCCGAGGCCGCCGAGTCTCTATCGGGGAGTCCCACGGACCTCGGGTCGGGGACGGTGGAGGGCGCGGCGATCAATCTCGGCGACTGGGACCCGGAGAGCGCGCCCCTCGACGCGGACGTGATCGGTGCCGCGGCCTTCCAGGCGTACCGGGCGGGGCGGTTCGCCACGGCCATCGCGCATCTCGCTCGTTACTTCGCCAGGACCCACCGTGAGGCCGAGGGGAGAACCTGGCTCGCCCGCGCCCGCCTCCTCGCCTCGCTCGAGCCCGAGCTCCCGCCCGGCGACCTTGCGCGACTCCTCCAAGCGAACCCCCGGACCCTCGCCGCCGTGGACCCCTCCGACCGCTCGCGGGTCGAGCGAGCCCTTGGGGCCTGGAAGGAGAAGCACCCGGACGACACGACACCCCCCCTCCCGTGGTAGCCTGGCTGATAACCGATGACTGCTAAGCGATTCTGGGCGCTCCTCCTGCTCCTCCTGGCCGGTCGCTCCGCGGGCCAGGAGGAGGGTCAGGGTCTCGCGGCCGACCTCGTCGAGCGGCTCGGCCACCCCGAGTTCGAGATCCGGGAAGAGGCGACGGCCAGCCTCATGGCGCTCGGCGAGGTGGCGCGGCCCTGGCTCGAGGAGGCGCAGGGTTCGGAGAACCTGGAGGTCCGCGCGAGGGCGGAGCGGGTCCTCTGGGTCCTCGATGCACGCGCCGCCGTCGAGGTCGAGTACCGGGAGGCGCTGGACGCGCTCGCCGGGGACGACTCGGAAAGGACGCGCCTCTTGCGCCTTTACCTCGCGATCCTGCGCCGGGCGGCGCGGGGGGAAGGAGATCCGAAGGGAGAGTTCTTCCCGGCCGGCGGCGCGCCGGGATGGTTGCGCGAGGGGGCGCCACCGGCCGAGATTCGAGAGTTCGCGGATGTCTCGCGCACGCTCGTCATTCCGGGGGAACGTCTCTCCTGGCTCAAGGCGGATCTCGGACCCGGGGACAGGCTGGTCGCCGCGTCCGTGCCGCTTGAGGTCTCCTTGGTCGCCGCCACGGCACCTGAACTCCGCGGCGTCTTCTTCCGCGGTTCGGACGCGGGAGAATGGCGGGCCGCTGGCGCCCTGCAAGGGGATGCCGTGACGATTGCCCGGGCGACCGCCGGTCCCGACTACGAAAACCAGCGCTATGAGGCCGCGGCCGGGGCCTACTCCATTCTCTCGCTCGCGAACCCGGCCGATTCGGTCGTTCAGTACGAGTGTGCCCGGGCGCTCGACGCCGTGGAGGACTACGAGGCCGCGCTTCTCGCATTCGAGCAGTGCGGGTCGCTCGGGTTCTGGGGCGACTACTGCCTGGTCCACCGCTACCTCGATCTTCGCCGCCTCGGCCGGACCGAGGGAGCCCGGAAGGTGCTGGAGAACGCGGGCCCGCCTCTCTCTCTGGACTTCATGCGCCGGGTGATCGACTACCACGCCGGGACCGAGGATGAGGAGACGCTCGTCGCGTGGGCCTCCGCGGCCGGAGACTACGAGGCGGGGAGCGTCTGGTACTACGTCGGAATGGAGCGCCTCCTGGGCGGCGACGCCGAGGGAGCGGCGGAGAGCCTGGAGCGCTGCGCGGGGATGGCGGCTTTCTCCTACGAGAAGGGCTTCGCGCGAGACGAGCTCGCGAAGCTCGCCGCGTCAGGCCCAAGTCGGAAGTCAGAAGTCAGAAGGCAGCAGTGAAAACAACAGCGGACGCGCTGTCTCAGTTCTGCCTTCTCCCTTTTTGCCTTCTGCCTTCAGTTTTCAGCCTTCAGCCTGTAGCCTGAAGCCTGAAGCCTGAAGCGTGAAGCCTGAAGCCTGAAGCCTGAAGCCTGTATGGATCGGGGGTTCCCCGCGTGGGACGCAACAAGCCGAAGAAGCAGAAGCATGAACCCGGGCAAGAGAAGCCCAAACCCGCCGCGACGGCCGTCGGACCGGCCGCGGCGAAGCCCGCAAACCAGCTCGGCCTCAAGGTGCTCGTCCTCACGGCGGGCGCGGTTCTCATGGGACTGGAAATCGTGGGGAGCCGGCTCCTTGCCCCGCACTTCGGCAACTCGGTCTTCGTGTGGGGGAGCCTCATCAGCGTCTTCCTTACCGCCCTGTCGGCCGGCTACTACGCGGGAGGCTACCTCGCCGACCGGAAGCCCTCCTTCGTCCTCCTGAACGGCCTCTGCATCCTGGTTGCCGCGCTCATTCTCGTCGTCCCATGGAAGGGGCACGACCTCTGTCGCTCGCTCGTCTCGAGCGGATTCGAGGAGGAGACGGGCCCGCTCGTCGCGGCGGCGATTCTCTTCCTCCCTGCGAGCCTCATCCTGGGGATGGTCTCCCCCTTCTCGGTGCGGCTCTCGGCGCCCAGCGTCGAATCGGTCGGGCGCTCCGCCGGGACGCTCTACGCCCTCTCCACGCTGGGGTCGATCGCGGGGACGCTCGTGACGACGTTCGTGCTGATCCCGAAGCTCGGTGTCGCCCGGATCTTCCAGGGGCTCGGGGGGACGATGCTCGTCGTCCCCGGGGCGCTTCTCGTCCTCCGCCGCCGCCCGGAGCCCCTCGCGGTGGCCGCGATCCTCGTCGGCGTCTGGGGGCTCACGCTGCCGTTCTCGCCCGCGGCCGTCGTCGACCCGGGGCGCTTCAAGGTTCGTCTGGACGAGGACACGCCCTATCACCACATTTCGGTCCTGGACGCGCGCCGCAAAGGCTCGCGAGACCTCCGGTTCGACTTCTTCAAGGAGTCCTCCATCGAGCTTGCTCCCCCCTACCGGAGCCTCTCCCGTTACACCAACTACTTCCACCTGGCCTTCCTGGCCCGGCCTCGGATCGCGAGCACCCTCTTCATCGGCGCGGGGGGGGGAGTCGGCCCCCGTTCGTTCTGGCAGATGGACCCCGGGATGAAAATCGACGTGGTGGACGTCGATTCGCGAATCCTCGACATCGCGCGCGAGTACTTCTTCCTGCCGGAAGAGGACTCCATCCGGACGTTCGCGCGGGACGGACGGATGTTCGTGCAGTTCGAGGAGGGGACGTACGACTGCATCATCCTCGATGCCTTCACGATCGGCGGGCGCATTCCCTTTCATCTCGTGACGCGGGAGTGCTTCGAACTTTATCGGGAGCGGCTCTCCTCCGGCGGGGTCTTCGTGATCAACACGAACAGCTCGCTCTCCGGGGAGAAGAGCGAGATCTTCCGATCGGTCCTCCGGACGATGCAGGCGGTTTTCCCTCAGGTTCACGTATTCGCGGTGGACTACCAGCGGATAAAGAGCGAGGACTCGCGCAACATCATCCTCGTCGCCGAGGACGGGGCGGAGGATCTCACGGCGGACGAGTGGCGGAAACGCATCGCGGACTACCCCGAGGGCAAGAGCTACATCACCCGAGAATTCCTCCGCGGGATGGTGGAGGACCTGGTCTCGCCCTCGCCCGAAGTCGGCGACGCGGTTCTCCTCTCCGACGACTTCGCTCCGATCGAGACCATGGGCTTCTAGCGTGCTCCGTTCCCGGTTCGGACTGCTCGCGATGGGGGTCGCCTTGGCGGGGCTTTCCCGCTGCTCCTGTGAGTCCACGCCCGCGGAGGGCCAGGAGGGCGGCTTCGACGGGGACCGCGCCTGGGGCCACCTCGAGGAGCTCTGCCGGATGGGCCCCCGGGCGCACGGGCTCGCGGGGCAAGAGAAGGCGAGGGAATACATCCGCGCCCACCTCGAGTCGCTCGGGGTCGAGGTCCGCGAGTTCCCCTTCGAGTACCGGCGCGAGGGAGACGCCTCCCCCGAGCGGTTCGTGAATCTCGCCGCGCGGATAGGCCGGGGAGCCTCGAAGTGGGTGATCGTGGGAAGCCACTACGACACCCGGCTCTGGGCGGAGGAGGATTCCGACGCATCGAAGCGGGACCGGCCGATCGAGGGGGCAAACGACGGCGGGTCGGGCGTCGCGGTCCTCCTGGAGCTCGCTCGGGCGCTCCGCGCCGAACCGCCGGACATCGACGTGGAGCTCCTCTTCTTCGACGCCGAGGACTACGGCCGGCCGGGGAGCCCCGACTACTTCCTGGGATCGAAGCACGTCGCGGCGCATCTTGCCGAGCTCTATCCCGGCGAGCGGCCGGCCTGCGTGATCGTGCTCGACATGGTGGGGGACTCGGACCTCCGGTTCCTCCGGGAGGGGCAGTCGCAGCGCGCCTTCCCGTGGGTGAACGACCTCCTCTGGGAGACCGCGAAGAGGCTGGACGAACCCGCGTTCGCGGCGGGCGGGACCCGCGTGGTGACGGACGACCACACGGCGTTCCTTTCAATCGGCGTTCCCGCGACCCTCCTCATCGACTTCGACTATCCGTACTGGCACACGACCGGCGACACGCTCGAACAGTGCTCTGCGAAGAGCCTGGGGACGACCGGGCGAGTGCTCCGGAGCGCCCTCATCGAAGGGAAGTTCTGATGGGATGCCGGCGTCCGATCCTCCTCGGGATCGCCGGACGGACCGTGCTCCTCGTGGCCGCGGTGCTGGCATTCGCGTGCAGCGGACCGGACGAACCTCGCGCGCCCTCGCCCGGTACGGGTCCCGATGCCGGCGCGTCCGGGCCGGCAAGTCCCGGCCAGGACGGCGTCGTACACGAATGCCGCTCCCAGTTCGGTCACATCCGCGTGCGGGATCGGGGGACGCTCCGGAGCCTCATCTTCGTCCGCGACGACGGGAAGGAGGCCGTTGAGACGACGATCGACCGGGACTCGCCTGGTTCGCTCGTACACCCGTACACTCGGACCATGATGGCGAGCTATCTCTTCCGTCCGGAGCAGGAGCGCGCGCTCCTCGTGGGGCTGGGGGGCGGCGCGATGGTCCTTTTTCTGCGCCGGTTCGAGCCGGAACTCGCGATCGATGCGGTGGAGATCGATCCCGAGGTCGCCCGGATCGCGCGGGAGTACTTCGGAGTCGGCCCCGACGAGCGGACCGAGGTGATCGTGGAGGATGCTTTCGCCTACGTCGAGCGGACCGCAAGGCGATACGACGCGATCTACATGGACGCGTTCCTCAAGCCGTCGGAGGAGACGGACTCGACGGGCGTGCCGCTGACGCTCAAGACCATTGCCTTCTACCGAACGCTCCAGGGGCTGCTCAGGGAGGGCGGCCTCGTGGTGTTCAACCTGAACCGGGGAGAACACACACCCCGGGACGTGGACACGATCCGAAGGGCTTTCGCCCGGACCTACGTGTTCCCCGTCTCGGAGCGCGGCAACCTGATCGTGGTCGCATCCACGGTTCCCGAGCGCGCGACCCGCGGCGAGCTCCTCGAGCGCGCGGAGGGGCTCGACCGGGACGCGCGCGCGGGGTTCTCGTTTCGCGAATTGGTGGGTCGTCTGGAGGACAACTAGATGAAGATCTCGCGCTTTCTCGCCGCCACTCTTCTCTTCGCCGCGGTCTCGACCGGGGCGCAGGCCCAGCGGGGCGGGACCTCCGCGGTCGATCTCGCGGATCTCGCCCTCTCGCTCAACCGGATCCAGGAACCGGAACTCTCCGAGCGGGACATGTCACGTGCGCTCGATGAGCTCGTGGGACAGGCGCGCAAGGCCCTCGCGGGCGTGACCGATCCCGCCCGGCGAGTCGCGCGCCTGAACGAGGTCCTCCTCGCCGGCCGGCAGGTCTCCTACCTTTCGAACAAGTACTGGCGCGATTCGACGCTCGCCGCCTCGCTCCTCCGGAAGCAAGGGAACTGTCTCTCGACGACGACGCTCTATGTCGTGGTGGGCGCCGAGCTCGATCTCCCGATCCACGCTGTCCTCATCCCCAAGCACGCCTTCGCGCGATACGAGGACGAGAACGTCTCGATCAACATCGAAACGACGTCGGGCGGCGCCGAGAAGCCGGACGAGGAGTACCGCGAGTGGTTCTTCTACCCCCAGGTCGAGGTCGAGACGCAAGGGTACGGCCGGAGCCTCACGCGCGCCGAATTCGCCTCGGTCCTCCACCACTACGCGGGGCGCCACCTCTACCAGCTGGAGCGCCACGAGGAGGCGCTCGCTCAAGTCGAGGAGGCGAGGAAGCTCTGGCCGGACAACCCTGGGTACGAGCTCGAGCGCCTGCTCGTCCTCTACGACGGGCTCGGGCGCAGGGAGGAGGCGCTCGCGGGGTACGAGCTCCTGCTCCGGTCGACCGCCAGCGTGGAGGTGCGCACCAGCGCTCTGCTTGGCCTGGCGGGAGACCGGCACGCTCGCGGAGGAGAGGACGAGGCGCTCGCGATGCTCCGCCCCGCCTACGGGATGGCTCCCAAGTACCTCCAGGCGCGGATCCTGTCGCTCATGGCGTCCTGCTACCGGACCCAGCGCCGCTTCGGCGAGGCGCTTCAGTGCCAGGAACTCTCGACGGTCCTGGAAGGCGAGGCCGAGGATTACACGGGACTCGCGATCTACTACAAGAACGCGGACCGTCTGGACGACGCCATCTGGGCGCTCGAGCAGTCGCTCGCGAAAAACCCCGAGAACTGGAACACCCGGCTCATCCTGGCCGGCTACATGATCCGCGCGGGTCGCGAGGAGGACGGCTGGAAGATGAAGGAGACGGTCGAGGCGCCGCGGGTCGAAGTGGAGTTCTTCGAGACCAACATGGCCTGGTTCTACGGCTCGGTCGGGAAGAAGGCCGAGTTCCTGGAGCACCTCGGGAAGGCGCTCGATCTCTCCCAGTCCGCTCACATCCTCTCCTACATCGAGACCGAGGTCGACTTCGACCGATACCGGGAGGACCCCGACTTCCGGGCGCTCGTGGAGAAGCACCGGCGGCGACTCATGGGGGACGGGCGGTAGAGCGGGTGAGAGGCCGGGCTTTGTACTACGGAAACCGAGGTTTGGGCTACAAAGCGAACGCCGAACGTCGAACGTCGAACGTCGAACGCCGAATTCGGAAGTTCGAAGTTCAGAGTTCGAAGTTCAGAGTTCGAAGTTCACGTGTAGCCCGAACCACGGTCTGGTTACTAAGTGCTTAAGAAAAGGCCGCTCCCGGGCTGGCTCGCGGGGTTGATCGACCACGGGTTCTTCGTCTACAACGACCTCTTCTTCCGCGACCGAGAGGTCCGGGGGAGCCCCCGGCTTCGCGAGGACCGCTTCGACGGCGACGGGATTCCCGTTCGCCGGCTCGACCACTTCTTCTCTCGCGTCCGCGAGCCGGCCCCTCTCGCAGTCGTCCCCGGGAGCGAGCGGACCCGGAACGGCTGCCGCATCCACGACTTCACGTATGCGAGCCCCATCCTGACCGGGGACGCGCACAACGACGTCGTCCGTGGAAGGCGCTACGAGAGGCGGAGCGACCCGACCGCCCCCGCCGTCGTTCTCGTCCTCCCCTACCGGCAGATCGCCTACTTCCCGTTCGACCTCTTCGCCGCCCGCCTCGCGCGGGCGGGGTTCCAGGCGGCGATCCTCCAGACTCCGTACCATCTGAACCGCCGCTCGCGCCGGGGGACTCCGGGCGACGGGATCGCGACGGCCGACCTCCGCTCGTCGTTCAAGGCGATCCGCCAGGGCGTGAAGGACCTCTCCGCGCTTGTCGAGCGGTTCCGGGCGGACGGGGCGACCTCGGTCGGGGTCTTCGGCATGAGCTTGGGGTCCCTCATCTCGGGACACCTTGCCGCCTCCGATCCCGACCTTGCCTTCGCGGTCCTCACCGCCCCCGCCTTCTGTCCCGGGACGATCCTCCTCCGGAGCAATATCTTTCGCCGGCTCCGCGGGAACTTCCGGCGGCTGGGTCTCACGATCCCGCAGGCGGCGGCGCTCCTCTCGGCGGTCCACCTCGACCGGAGGCGCCCGAGGGTCCAGCCGGAGAGGATCCTCATCGTCAAGGCCGAGCACGATCGGATCGTCCCGCCGGAGGAAGTCGAACGTCTCTGGGAGCTCTGGGGCCGCCCGCCGATCCGCCGCCTCTCGCAGGGACACATCTCGGTCCTTTTCGACCCGACGTTCCTTCCGGCGGTTTTCGAACACCTCGATCGGGTCGGAGCCAGGCCCCGGTGAGCGGGAAGGCCTCGCCCGAGCGGCTCCGCAAGACGTTCTGGGTCGTGGTGATCGGGGTTCTCGTCCTGGTCGGTCTGGGTTCGCTCGTTGTCGCCCTCCTGTTCGTCCTCTCGCTGGAGCAGGGGCTTGGCGTCGGCCCTCACATCGAGCTCAAGGACAGGATCGAGAACACCTTCGAGGCCGACGAGACGGTGGTCGCGATCGACCGTTCCTACGAGGACGGGAGCGCGATCGAGGTCCGGCTGACATACGAGGACTCGCCGTGGAAGGACGACGCGGAGCGGGACGAGCTCCTCGAACGGGTAGGGAAGTTCGCCTGGCGGAACTTCGCCGAGTCGCCCGGCGACCCCCTGAAGCGCGTCACGGTCGTGCTCTTCATCAAGGAGGGCATGGGGTGCTCGGGTGCGCGAGAGGTGGCGAGGGCGGCGGTGCCCGATCCGCGGGAGCCACGCGATGAAAAGAAGAGGGGCGAGGATGCCGGATCCGGCGATTGACGTTACGCGCCTCATGGCGGAGCGTCCCGTCGTCGACCTACACGCCGACACCTTCTACCGTCTCGCACGGTTTGCGGACGTGGCGAAGTTCGGCGCCCGCACCCAGGAAGGCCACATCGACCTCCCGCGGCTCGTGGAGGGAGGGGTCGGCCTCGTCGTCCAGGCGATCTACACGCCGAAGGAGAAGACCGGGCCCGAGGGGACAGACCACGCCATGCGCCTGGCGGCGCGGATCCTCGAGGCGGTCCGCACGAACCCCGGCGTGGGGCTCGTCGAGGAGGCGGACGATCTCGACCGCTTCCGGGGACCCGATTCGATCGGCTTCCTCCTCCACCTCGAAAGCGTCTCGCCTTTCGCGGGGGAGATGGGGTTCCTCTCGCTCTTCGAGAAGCTCGGCGTCCGCTCGGTCGGGCTCACCCACAACCACGCCAACGAGGCGGCCGGGGGGTGCGAGGATGGCCCCGACGGCCTCGGGCTGTCGGGTTTCGGGCGGGAGCTCGTGAGCGAGCTCGATCGCCGCGGGATCCTCCTCGACGTCGCGCACCTGGGGAACCGCGCCACGCGGGAGCTCCTCGAACGGGCACGCGGTCCGGTCGTCGCCAGCCACACCGGCTTTCGCGCCCTCTGCGACCGGCCGCGAAACCTCTCCGACGAGACGATCGGCGAGATCGTGAGGACCGGCGGCCTTGTCGGGATCGACTTCGTGCCAGGCCATCTGGTCCGGGAGGGGCCAGCGACGATGGACGTCGTCCTCGCCCATATCGCCCACGTGGCCGAGAGGTTCGGCACCGACCACGTCGCGATCGGGTCGGATTTCGACGGTTTCGAGAGCGCACCGCCCGTGGGCCTGGAGGACGCGAGCCGCTTCCCGGCCCTCGCGGCGCGCCTCCTCGCTGCGGGCTACTCGGAAGCCGACACCCGGAAGATCCTCGGCGGCAACGCCCGGCGGGTGCTCGGGGAGGTGCTGGCGAGGAGGGCGCGACGTTGACACGGAGGTCTTGGTTCTGTAAATTGGGCATTCTGAGAAGCTTACCCATATCCGAACGCCCCGCGTAGGAGCGCGCTTCCATGAAGGCGGACATCCACCCCGAGTACGTCGAGGCGACCGTGACCTGCGGTTGCGGCAACATCTTCAATACCCGGTCGACGAGGAAGGAGATCCACGTCGAGGTCTGCTCCAACTGCCACCCCTTCTACACGGGCAAGCAGAAGTTCATGGATACGGCCGGCCGGATCGAGAAGTTCCAGAGGAAATACCAGAAGCTGAAGAGCGCCAAGGCCGAGTAGCGGTCCTCCCGGCCGAAGGCGAGCGTCCGCATGTTCGAGGTCCTCGAGCGGATGGAGGTCCGCTACCGGGAGCTGGAAGCCCAGCTCGCGGACCCGGCGGTCCTGGCTGACTACCAGCTCTACTCCAGGCTCATGAAGGAGAAGAGCGGCCTGGCGAGGGTCGTGACGAGATACCGTGAGCTCCTGACGGTGCGGCGGGATCTGGAGGGCGCGAGAGAGCTCGCAGGAAAAGGCGAGGACCCGGAGCTCGCTGCCCTGGCCGAGGCCGAGGTCACCCTGCTCGCGAAGAAAGAGGACGCCCTCGTGGAGGAGCTCAAGGGGGCCCTGGTCGAGGAAGACGAATTCGCCGCCAAGAACGCGATCATCGAGATCCGCGCGGGCACGGGCGGCGACGAGGCGACGCTCTTCGCGGCCGACCTCTTCCGGATGTACACCCGCTACGCCGACAAGAGGGGCTGGAAAGTGGAGCTCATGGACGCGAGCCCCTCCGAGGTCGGGGGATTCAAGGAAGTCGTTTTTGCAGTGGAGGGAGATGGCGTATACAAGGCGCTGCGCTACGAGAGCGGCGTGCACAGGGTCCAGCGGGTCCCGGAGACGGAGGCCCACGGCCGGATCCACACCTCGACCAGCACCGTCGCCGTGCTCCCGGAGGCCGAGGAAGTCGAGATCGAGATCAAGCAGGACGATATCCGGATCGACCGGTTCAGCGCGGGAGGGCCGGGGGGCCAGCACGTGAACAAGACCCAGTCGGCCATCCGGATCACCCACCTCCCGACGGGGGTCGTCGTCCAGTGCCAGGATGAGCGAAGCCAGCACAAGAACCTGGCTCGGGCGATGCGAGTGCTCCGCACGCGGCTCTACGAGGCGATGCTCGAGCGGCAGGAGACCGAGCGCTCGCGCGAGCGCCGGTCGCAGATCGGGACCGGCGACCGGAGCGAGAAGATCCGGACCTACAACTTCCCGGAGAACCGGGTGACCGACCACAGAATCAAGTTCACCCTCCACCGGCTCGAGGGGGTCCTCCTGGGAAACCTCGACGAGGTTCTCGAGGCCATCCAGAAGCACGACAAGGAAGCACGTTTGAGGAAGCTGCAGGACAGGACCAACGGAGATTCGTAGAGGCACGATTGCTCGAGTTCCTAGGTGTGGCGGCCGCCGGACTGGCGGTGGGATACCTGGCTCGCCGGATCCAGGATGCCCTCGTCGCCGGGAAGACGAGGGAAGCGCTCCGGAAGCTCCAGGAGGGGGCGCGTGCCGAGGCGGCACGGACGAAGGCGGAGATGGAGCTCGCCGTCCGGGAGGAGGCCGCGAAGAAAGCGGCCCAGTTCGAGGAGGAGGTCGAGCGGCGCAAGAGGGATCTCCGCGAGGAGGAGAAGAAGCACGAGAAACGGGCCAAGGGCCTGGAGAAGAAGGAGTCGCAGGTAGAGGAGAAGGAGAAGGAAGCCGCCCGGCTGGAGGCCTCGCTGGCGGAGCGGGAGCGAGGGACCGCGGAGAGAGAGAAGGAGATCGATGGCGTCCTGGCCAGGGAGCGCGAGACCCTGGAGCGGATCTCGGGCCTGAAGGAGGCGGAAGCGCGGTCCGCCCTGCTTTCGCGACTGGAGAAGGATCTCGAGAACGACTCCGCCAGCCTCGTCCAGAAGGCCCTGGAGAAGGCCAAGAGCGAGGTCGAGGAGAAGGCGCGGGACATCCTCGCCCTCTCCATCCAGCGGACGGCGGTGGAGCACACCGCCGAGAGCGTCGTCAGCACGGTCGACATCCCCAACGACGAGATGAAGGGCCGGATCATCGGCCGCGAGGGGAGGAACATCCGTGCCTTCGAGAAGGCCACGGGGATCGACGTGGTGGTGGACGACACGCCGGGCGTGATCGTGGTTTCCGGCTTCGACTCCATCCGCCGCGAAGTCGCCAAGCGGGCGATGGAGAAACTCATCGTGGACGGCCGGATCCACCCGGCGCGGATCGAGGAGGTCGTCAAGAACACGCAGGACGAGATCGAGGAGATCCTTAAGGAGACCGGGAAGCAGGTCTGCTACGACGCCAACATCCACGGCCTGCACCAGAAGCTCCAGTACTACCTGGGCCGCCTCAAGTTCCGGACGAGCCACGGCCAGAACGTCCTGGCGCATTCGATCGAGGTGGCCGACCTCTCCGGGGCGCTCGCCGGCGAACTCGGGCTCAAAACCCACATCGCCAGGCGCTGCGGACTCCTCCACGACGTCGGGAAGGCCCTCGACCAGGACGCGGAGGGGAGCCACGCTCACGCCGGAGCGGATCTCGCCCGGCGTTGCAACGAGAAAGAGGTCGTGGTCGAGGCGATCGCAGGCCACCACGGCGAGACGGAGACGACGTCGATCTACGGCATCCTCGTCCAGGTCGCCAACGAGGTCTCCAAGTCCCGCCCCGGGGCGAGGAAGGAGTCGCTTGAACACTTCGTCAAGCGGATGGAGAACCTGGAACAGATGGCCAAGGGCTACGAGGGGGTCGAGCAGGCCTACGCGGTCATGGCCGGTCGCGAGGTGCGCGTCATCGTCGACCCGAACAAGGTGAGCGACGCGCGCGCCTACCGCCTCTGCCGCGAACTCGCGCAGCGGATCGAGAACGAGCTCACCTTCCCCGCAGAGATCCGCGTGACCGTGCTCCGGGAGTCGCGGATCATCGAGTACGTGAAGTAGTGGAGTTTCGCTTCCTCGCCCTGGGCGACGTCGTCGGCAAGCCGGGCCGGCGGGCGGTCGGGACGCTGCTTCCGGTGCTCGTGCGCGAGGAGCGGATCGATTTCGTCGTCGCCAACGGCGAGAACGCGGCCTGGAACGGGAACGGGATCGGAGCGGGAGACGCGCGCGAGCTCCGCGAGGCCGGCGTGGGCTGCATCACGCTGGGCGACCATGTCTGGCGGCAGGCCGACATCGTGCCGGTCCTTGAAGAGGCCCGGGGAATCGTCCGGCCGGCAAACCTCCCCCCCGAGGCGAAGGGGAAAGGGTGGCTGGAATTCGACCTCCCCTCGGGCGAAACCCTCGCGGTCGTGAATCTTCTGGGGCAGGTCTTCATGGATCCGGCCGACTGTCCTTTCCATGCGGCCGACCGCGCTCTCGCCGCGCTATCCCCCCGCGCGCGGTTCATTGTGGTGGACATCCACGCCGAGGCGACGAGCGAGAAGAACGCGATCGCGCGATACCTCGACGGGCGCGTCTCGGCGGTCTTCGGCACACACACCCACGTCCAGACCGCCGACGAGCGGGTGCTGCCCGGCGGCACCGCGTACATCACCGACCTCGGGATGACAGGGCCCCACGATTCGATCCTGGGCAGGAAGGTCGAGCCCGTCGTGAAGAAGATGCGGACATCGATGCACGCGCGTTTCGAGGTCGCCGAAAGGGACCTCCGCCTCCAGGGGGCCCTCGTGGCCCTCGAAGGAGGAACCGGGCGCGCGATTTCGATCCGCCGGGTTGAAAAGCGGTTAGAATCATCGCACATCTAGTCAGGTGGACTTTCGATTCCCGGTGGAGGGGAGGGCGGACCGTGAAGAAGAGTCTCGGGTTCCTGATCGGATGCCTCGCGGCGTTCCTCGCGGGCGCCTCGGTCGCGCAGGAGGCGGGCGGCTACATCGTCCACGAGTGGGGCTACTTCGTCGAGAACAGCGGGCGGGACGCGCTGGAGATCGCCGCCACGATGCCCGACGAGGTGCCGAACTACCGGACCTGGTCGGCAGGCCAGCCGCGGATCGGCGGGGGGCCGAGCTGGGCGAGGGGCGGCGGCGCGGCCGTCTCCATGGGGACGGAGCCTTACCTCTACTTCTACTCCGATACCTCCTTCCAGGCCTCGGTCAAGGTCGAGTTCCCGGGCGGGGCGCCGGTCTTCTGGTGGCCGGTCGCGATCCTCTCGGAAGGGGCGCTCGAGTGGAAGAACTTCCGGGTCTTCCCCCGGAACTCGAACCAGGCCCTCCACGAGTGGGGCGACCTGGCGGTGGATCGCCTGGGGCTCGCCCGCGCCCGCGACGTGGCCGCGAGCCCCATCAAGGTCGGGAACGTCTACGACAAGTACCTCTTCTACGAGGGGACGATGTCGACGGAGACGATCCTCCGCAGGCGGGTCTCCTGGGACGGTCTCCACCTCGAGAACGTGAGCGGGCGCGACCTCTTGGACCTCCTCGTCTTCTGGCCCGGCTCCGACCGGCCGCTCCAGCTCGCGCGCCTCGGCGCGGGGGACGAGACCGTGGTCCCCGCCGACAAGACCGGAGACCGGGCGTTCACCAGCGAAGACCTCGCGGGCTTCCTCGAGAAGGCCGGCCTCTACGCTGATGAGGCTCGGGCAATGGCCGCCTCGGTCTGGGAGACGAAATTCCTGGAAACGCCGGGGACCAAGGTCGTCTACCGGATCCCGAAGGAGACCTACGACGGGATCTACCCCCTCACGATCGACCCCGCCCCTGCCGAGACGGCGCGGGTCGGACTCGTCCTCTCCTTCGATCTCGATCACGCGATCGACGAGACGCTCCGGAAGATGGGAGGGACCTACCTCCGCCGGGGCGACATCCGCGAGACGCTGACCGCGCAGCTCCGCGAGATCATCGGCTCCCGGATCGAGAACCTCGAGCCTTTGACGGACGGCATGAAGAAGGCCCTCGCGCTCGACGACGAACGGATGCGGGGGCTCGCGCGCCTGGTCGCGAAGGACTTCACCGATGAGGCGAAGCGGGCGAGCGAGATCGAGGACCTGATCGCGAAGGGGTTCGACACCAAGGTCCCGCGGGCCGAGCGGCTCCCGATCCTGGAGCGTCTTGTTGCACGTTTCCGGCCCTACCTCTATGCCGGCTGCGAGCTCACGCCGGCCATGAAGGAGCTCATGGGCCGCCGCCGCCGGCCCGAGGAGATGGAGGGGACGCTCGCGGTCCCGCCGGGGCTCCTGCGGTAATCGAGAGTTTCGCGGTTTTCGACCGCACGGTCACGGTCACGGTCCACGGTCACGGTCACGGTCACGGTCCACGGTCACGGCTCACGGCCACGAGTATAATCTCGCCATGGGCTTGGAGTACCTCGACCTTCGCGAGACCATGGACGCCCTCGGGGTCACCGAGGACGACCTCAAGGAGCTCGTCGCCTCGGGGCGGCTCCGGGCGTACGTGGACGACAACCAGACCCGGTTTCTCCGGGGGGACGTCGATGCCGCGAGGGTCGTCAAGAAGTCGCTCAAGGTTCGCACGGCCCGCAAAGTCAGGAACCCGAAAACTCAGGCTCTGGAGCGGCCGGCCGCGCAGCCCGCGGGCGCGGACGGACCGCTCTCCGAGATCTTCGACCCCGACAGCCTGACGGGCGAGTCGGTCTTCGAGGACGCCGACCTCTCGCGGGAGGACGAGGCCGAGATCGCGCGGATCCTGTCGCGCACGGAGCGTCCCGCCGCCCAGCCGTCGAAGCCGATCAGCTACGAGTTCAAGAGGAAGCTCAAGGAACGCTCCAAACAGGAGATCCTGGAGTCCGGCGAGCGCGACCGGCCGGCGCCGCCCAGGCCGAAGAAGGGGAAGAAGGTTTCCGAGCCGCGCCACGTCACCGTCCGACCCGAGGAGTCGCGCTCCGAGGACGACTGGCTCCCGCCGCTGCGCGAGCGGGGCCGCAAGAAGGACGAGGGGAAGGAGCGCGAAACCGGCCCGAAGGAGGCGGCGAAGGCCGGCAAGGCCCAACAGAAAGAAGCGGGCACGGGCACGCGCACGGGAAGAAAAGAAAAGAAGAAGCCTGCTCTGAAG
>JACQVV010000315.1 GCA_016209595.1 Planctomycetota bacterium | reverse complement strand
CCTTTCGCTCGCGCGCGGCCTTCCGCTCGGCGGCCCGGCGGGCCGCGTCGTCGAGGCGGGCGAGTTCGTCGTTGATGAGCACCACGGTTCCGGAGTTCGGGAACCGCTCCGCGGCCTTTCGTAGAATCGCCTTCGCGCCGGGGACATCGCCCCGCGAGTAGGTCTCTATCGCCCGCCGGTAGAGGGCGTCGGCCTGCCCCTCCTCGGCGGTGTCCAGCCCCTCACGCGCCTCGGATTCGAGCGACGGGTCGAGCTCGATCGCCCGTTCGTACTCCACGCCGCCGAAGTAGAAGAGATCGTGGGCCAGGCAGTAGTCGGCGATCGCGAGCCGCGCCCTGGCGGGATCCGTTCCCGTGGCCTGGGCCAGCCGGTCGCGAAGGAGGTAGTAGACATGGATCGGCTCGATCCGGTCGTACGGAAGGACCAGGGGCGCGGCCTCACCCTGGGGCAAAATCGAGACCTCGGTCGCGGAGAGCCCCTCCAGGCGTCCCTTCACCATCGTCCCGTCCACGAGGACGAGCGCGATCGACTCCTGGCCCGCCGCGGGGAGGGCCGGCGCCAGAAGGACTGCGACCAAGAGCGACGTCCGGATCCACGCCTTCATGGCACGCACCCCTTTAAAGGAAGGAAGCTCGATAGGGCGTCGCTGGGAGTATAGAGGCAAGGCGTCCCGCGAGTCAAAGCGGATGACCCACGGATGAGGTCGCCCTTTCCTTTCGCTTCTCCTTCCGGCAAGATGACGCGCAGTTCTGACAGGAGAGGAAGGAGGTGGACCATGAGAATCGCCAGAAAGCATCTCTCTCTCGCGGCCTGGGCCTTCCTCGCGGCTGCGAGCGCGGCGGGGGGACAGCAGGAGGGCGCCGCGACGCCGGAGGCGCTCTTCGAGAAGTTTCGAGCGTGCTTCGCCGCGGCGGACTGGAAGGGCCTCGTGGCCCTCTACGAACCGCGGGCGCTCCAGCGTGACTTTGGAAAGCGCCTGCTCGGGTTTCAGGAGGAGCTCGATCTCTACGAGGAGCTCCCGGAGGGGAAGGAGAAGCAGATGAAGAAGATCGGACTCCAGGCGGCCGCCAGCTACTTCGGCGCCCACTCGCCTGCAGAGCTCCGATCGGTTCCCCTCCCGAAGTTCGCGGCAACGTACCTGTCCACCCGGATGGGCCAGGAGATGAAGGACCTCATGTCGAAGGCCAGCGTCTTGCGGGTGGAGAGGGAGGGAAACGGGCACCGGGGCAGCGTGTTCTACCGATACATCGTGGCCGGGACGGACGCCGAGGGCTGCCTCCTGGTCCACCGGACGGGCGATTCGTGGTACTTCGCGGGCTCGGAGCCCGTCGAACTTTCGCCCGAGGAGGAGAAGGCCGGGCAGGGGGCCGGACAGGAGGATGGACAGGGCAGCTATCTGGAGGGCTACAGGGACGTCCTCGCGCGCTCCCGCGACCTCGCGAAGGCGAAGAACTACCCTGCGGCTCTCGCGCTTCTCGGCGACCAGCTCCGCAAGCTGGGGGAGGAACCGGGAATCCGCCTGGAGATCGAGGAGATCAAGGAAGAGCGCCGCCGCGACGCCGAGATCTTTCTCGCCGAGGCCAGGGAGAGGCTCGAAAGCGGCGACCGGACCCGAGCGAAGCGCAAGGTCGAGGTCGTCCTCTGGTGGTCGCCCGACGACGCCGAAGCCCTGGAGCTCCTCCGCCAGATCGAGGAGAAACGCTGATGCTCCCGCGGCGGGACCTTCACAGTCCTGCCCCGGGTCCCTTGGCTCCCGCGAGATAGGCTCGCAGAACCATTGCCGCGGTGCGTTCGAGGTCCTCGGCGGTCCGGGCGAGGGCAACCTCGCGTGGCGCGATCGCCCCACCGATGGTGAAGCAGGCGGTGACGCCTTGGGCGATGAGCTCCTCGTATCCGTCGCCCAGCGATCCGACGAGGGCGAAGAGGGGCCGCGAATGGGCGCGGGCGAGGCGCGCGAGACCGGAGAGGACCTTGCCGCGCGCGCTCGTCAAGTCGGCGCGCCCCTCGCCGGAGAGGATGAGATCGGCCGAGCGGACGCGTTCTTCGAGGCCCACCAGGCGCGAGAGCGTCTCGAAGCCGGGGACGAGGCGGGCGCCGCCAATCGCGGCGAAGAGTCCCGCGCCCAGGCCGCCGGCCGCGCCCGAGCCCGGGAGCTCGGCGACCGCGCGGCCGAAGGCGCGGAGGTAGACCGAGGCGAGGTGCCCGAGGCCGAGTTCGAGGCGGCGGACCGCCTCGGGGGTCGCGCCTTTCTGCGGGCCGTAGACGGGGGCCGCCCCGTGGGGTCCCAGGAGCGGGTTGTCCACGTCGCAGAGGATTTCAAGGGCGACGCCCGCGAGCGGCGTGCCTCCCGGGGGAGGCTCGATGTCCGCGACGCGCTCGATCGCTCCGCCCGACGGTTCGAGGGGGCCGTCGGGCCCGAAGAACCGATACCCGAGGCCGGCGAGCGCTCCGGCCCCGCCGTCCACCGTCGCGCTCCCGCCGATCCCGAGGAGGACGCGTGTCGCACCTCGCCGGGCCGCGTCGAGGAGGAGCTCGCCGACGCCCCGCGTAGAGGTCGCCAGGGGGTTTCTCCGCTCGGGGGGAACGAGGGCGAGGCCGCTCGCGGCGGCCATCTCGATCACCGCGGTCCGGTGCTCGTCGAGCATCGCGTATGCCGCACGGACCGGCGTCCCCAGCGGACCAGCGACCGCGACCTCGACCTTCCTTCCGGCGAGGGCGACGAGTGCGGCATCGACCGTCCCCTCGCCGCCGTCGGCGAGCGGGACCTGAAGGACCTCCGCACCGGGTCGGACCGCGCGAACGCCGCGGGCGATTGCCGCGGCCGCGGCGGCGGGCGAGAGCGCCTCCTTGAACGAGGCGGGCGCCGCGAGAATCCTCACGACCGCTCCTTTCGGTAGACCGAGTGGCAGTCCTTGCAGCCCTGGTCGATCCTGGGCCAGAGCTCTTTTGCCAGACGGAGCTCGGGGATGCGGGCAAGACGGACCATCTCGCGCCAGAGGACGGCCTCGTCGTCACAACGCTTCTGGAAGTCCTGGATCTCGGCGTCCGAAAGCCCGGGCGGCGCGAGTTCGGCGCGGCGCTCGGCGAGCTCGGCCAGCCGGTCGGATCGCTCCGCAACCCCGGCGAGCGAGCCCTCCTCCGTCACGGCGAGCGAGACCTCGACCGTCTCGGGGCGGACGCCGCGGGTTTCGAGATCGAGAAGGGTCGCGTAACTCTCCGGCCCTGCCGGCCGGGGTGGCTCGGATACGACCGGGCGGTCGCGATAGCAGGCAGCGACAAGGAGGATCGACGCCAGGGCGCAAAGTGTAGGATGAACCCGATGCGCACGCTCCGGCTCGCGCTTGCCGCGCTCCTCTTCGTCCCGCCGCTCGGGGCGCAGGATCTCGAGGGGACCTCGATCGAGGCCCGGCGGGGCGAGCGGAAGGGCGTCGTCATCGCGGCCCCTCACGAGGGGTACGAGTTCGGGACCGCGCGGATCGCCGGGACGGTCGCCGAGGCGCTCGGCACGGGGCTCGTCGTGGCACGGAACTTCCGCGATCCGGACGCCAGGCGCTGGGTGAACGTCAACCGGCCGACCGAATGCCTTTACGTGGGAGGGGCCAAGGGGGACGAGGTCCGGACCGAGCGGGCGGAGAAGGTCTTCCAGGAGTACCGCTCGCGAGTCATCGAGGCCGCGGGACTCGAAGAGGGACCGCTCGAGTTCTATGTCGAGGTCCACGGCGCGGCGGAGATCGAGACGGTCGAGATCGCGACGGTCGGCTTCGAGCAGGGGGAGCTCGCGCGGCTGGCCGCGCGTGCGAGGGAGGCGGGTCTCGAGGTCGTCTTCGATCTCACTCGCGGGGAAAGACCATTCCACTTCGGGGCGGGCGGGGCGAGGGAACTCGGGTCCCTCCGGCCCGAGGCCGTGAGGCACGCGCTCCACGTCGAACTCCCGCCTGCCCTGCGCGAGCGGGGCCGCCGGGACGAGACCGCGCGGCTCCTCTCGGAGCTCGCGCGGTCGGCCCTCGAGGAAGCGCGCCGCTAACACCTTTTCACCTCACGCGGGCTGGAGCGTCTCGAATCGAGAGAGAACCTCCCGGAGCTTCGCCTCGTTCTCCTTCGACATCGGGCAGAGGGGGAGCCGGAACGCGCCGGAGTCGCGCCCGGCGAGCCGCATGGCGGTCTTGACGGGGATGGGGTTGGTCTCGAGGAAGAGGGCGCGGAAGAGGGGGAAGAGCCGGAGGTGCGTTTCGCGGGCCGCGGCGAAGTCGCCCGCGAGCGCGTGGTCGGCCATCTCCCGGACGGTCTCGGGGACGACGTTCGATGCGACCGAGATCACTCCCTTCCCGCCCACCGCGGCTATCGGGAGGGTGAGCGAGTCGTCTCCCGAGAGGACCGTGAAGTCGGGACGCGCGGCGAGGATCTGGGACGCCTGGTCGAGCGATCCGGAGGCCTCCTTTACGCCCGCGATCCGGTCGTGCTCCGAGAGTCGCAGCACGGTCTCGGGGAGGAGGTTCACTCCGGTCCGTCCGGGCACGTTGTAGAGGACGAGCGGGAGGCCGCCGCCCTCTCTCGCGAGCACCACGAAGTGCCGGTAGAGCCCCTCCTGCGACGGCTTGTTGTAGTAGGGCGTGATGACGAGCGCGCCGTCGGCGCCGGCCTCGGCCGCTGCGCGCGTCAAGCGGAGCGCCTCTGCGGTCGAGTTGGAGCCCGTGCCGGCGATCACCTGGACGCGACCGTTCGCCTGGCGGACGGCGAGGCGCACGACCTCCTCGTGCTCCTCGTGCGTGAGCGTCGGGCTCTCCCCCGTCGTGCCGCACGGCACGATGCCGGCGACGCCCGCCGCGATCTGGAACTCGATCTGCTCGGCGAAGCGCTCCCGGTCGATCGACCCGTCCTTGGCGAACGGGGTCACGATCGCGGTGTAGACCCCCCTGAACCCGGTTTTCTTCATGTCTCCGATCTCCCCTTTCTCTTCACGATGTCGGCCATCTCGGCGACCGCCCGTTCGAATCCGACGTGGATCGCGCGGGCGACGATTGCATGGCCGATGTTCACCTCGGCGAGCCCCGGCAGTTCGAGCACGGGGTGGATGTTCGTGCGGTCGAGCCCATGGCCGGCGTGGAGGCCCATCCCGGCGGCGCGGACGGCGGAGCCGGCCTTCTGGAGTCGCTCCAGGCACTCGCGGGCGCATCCGGGACCGCGCGCGTTCGAGTATTCGCCCGTGTTGAGCTCCACCATGTGGGCCCCCGAGCGATGCGCGGCCTCGATCTGACGGATGTCGGGGTCGAGGAAGAACGTCACGCGGATGCCGGCCTCGCGGAGCCTGTCGACCGTCCGGCGAAATTCGTCCTCGCGTCCCGCCACGACGAGCCCCCCCTCGGTCGTCAGTTCCTCACGGCGCTCGGGGACGAGGCAGGCCTGGTCGGGCTTCACCTCGCAGGCGATCGCGAGAACTCCCGGGTCGAGGGCCATCTCGAGATTCACCCAGACGTGGACCGTTTCCCTGAGAACCCGGAGATCGCGTTCCTGAACGTGGCGCCTGTCCTCGCGAAGGTGGAGGGTGATCCCGTCGGCTCCTCCCATTTCGGCGAGGACGGCAGCATGCACCGGATCCGGCTCGACCCCGCGCCTCGCCTGGCGCAGCGTGGCGACGTGGTCGATGTTGACTCCGAGCTGGATCACGGCTCCTTCCGGGCTTTTGCTACAACCGATGGTAGCCTCCGCCCATCGTGGACGCAAGAAGCGCATCGGGTATACTGACATACGGTGGACACGCAGCCGTTCGACTCCTACATCGGTCCCTTCTCGACCGACTGGTCGCGGATCCAGGGGCGCGACTTCGAGTATCTCGTCCGCCGCTTCTGGAGGCCGGTTCGCCGCTTCCTCGCGGACCGGTTGCCCTCCACGCAGGATGCGGAGGACGCCACGCAGGACCTTTTCCTCGCCTTCTTCGAGCGGAACCTGCTCGCGAGGGCCGACGCGGCGAAGGGTTCCTTCCGGAGCTTCCTCTTCCACGTCGCGCGGCAGTTCCTGATCGACCGCTATCGTGCGAACGCCGCGGCCAAGCGCGGGGCCGATCGGACCGTCCCCCTCGGCCCGGACACCGAGCAGATCGAGTCGGATAACGCGGGCCCCTTCGAGGAGCTGGAGCGCGAGTGGTACCTCTCGCTCCTGGAGACGGCGAGGGCGAAGCTCAAGGCCCGCTTCGCTCTCCTGGGGAAGCCGGAGGTCTACCGCGCGTTCCAGCTCTTCTACTTCGGCGATGGCACGGCGAAGAACCCCTCCTACGAGGAGATCTGCAAGCGGCTCGCCCTCATGCCCGGACAGGTGAAGAACCACATCTTCCGGACGAAGCATCTCTTCCTGGAGGAGGTCCGGGCGGCGATCGGCGAGTACGCACGCACGCCCGAGGAGCTCGAAGAGGAGCTCGCCGAGCTCAGGCGATTCCTCGAGCACCACCGCCTGCACGGCCTGCCGCCCCCGGGCGTCCTCACCGTCCAGCCGGTCGTTGAGGAGGAATAGGGCGCGTCAACCCCAATGTTGCATAAGATCGGCCCGAGATTATGCAACATTGGGGTCAAGTCCACGGCAGAGCGCGCCAGCGCTCGAACCAGGGGAGCGCCTCGCGCGGAGGGTCGGGATCGGGGAGACCCTCCCCGAGCTCCGGAAGCTCGCGGCCGAAGTCGCCGAGGAGCACGGCGAGCGACCGGCCGAGCTGGTGCTCGAGGCGCACCGCGACGTCCGAATGGCCCAGGAGTTCATTGAAGATCGCTCTCGCCGGCAGACGGTCTGCCGCCAGCAGCCAGCCGGTGAAAAGGCCCGCGTAGACGTAGGTCCGCCAGCGCGCCGCTTGGGAGTCGAGTTCGCCTGAGAAGAGACGCCCCGCGAAAGCCCGGTCCGCGGCGAGGACGGCCGCCTCCGTGAGAGGTTCGCGCGGCCCGAAGCGACGGGCGAGCCCGGCAAGCGAGGACCGCCCGAGCGGGAAGACCGGGTCCCGAGAGAGGCGCTCCTGGAGCCAGGTCGCGATCCCCTCGCGAAGGAACTCGTCGAACGCCACGCCCGCGGGCCCAGGGGAGAACGCGTGAACCCATTCGTGGACAAGCGGAGGCGTCCGGTCCCGGGGCCAGAGGAGATGAAGATGCCCGTCCTCATGCGTGACATGGGAAGGCGGTCCCGCCGGATAGACGATCACGACCGGCCGCCGCCCTGCCGCGAGGCGGTCGGGATCAAGCCCCTGGCCGGCAAGCCATCGGGCGACGTTCTCACGCGATTCGGCGATCCGGCCGGCGAGCGCGGCCCGCTCGGGGGCGCTCCAGATCTCTTCGGCGAAAAGGCACTCGACTTCCACGGTATAATGTTACTGTCACTTCAGCGTCATCCTCGGAGTGCCTGGAGATGAGACGCTCGATTCTCGCGCTTCTCGCCGTTCTCGTCGTCACCGCGGGCTGCCACCCTGTCTACTACGTTCCCCCGCCGCCGCCCCCTCCGGTCTACTACGATCCGGGGCCGCCTCCTCCGGTCTACTACGATCCGGGGCCACCTCCTCCGGTCTACTACGATCCGGGGCCGCCTCCACCGGTCTACTACGATCCGGGGCCGCCCCCTCCGGTCTACTACGCGCCCCCGCCCCCCTACAGCGAATTCCACTTCCTGTACATCGACGATTAGCCTGGCGCGGGCCGCGCTCCTTCTCGTCCTGGCTGCCTCCCTGGCCGGGTGCGAATCCTTGGAGGAGCGCACGGTGACGAACACGGGGGTGGAGATCGTCCGCCTCCAGCTCCTCGAGCGGGCTGGCGGAATGCCCGACTACCGTTCTACAGTTGGCCCGCCCGAGGGGCTCGCCCCGGGCAAGGCGATCCTGATCTCGATCGACCCGAACTTCGAGAACATCCTCGTGGTGGCGGCCGGCGACCGCGTGATCGGCGAGGTGCCCTTGCCGACCGGCGGGCCCGAGACCGTCGAGATCGACGCGGAGAGGATCCGGGCCGGGGGTCAGTAGGTCGCACGTCGCGAGCGTGGTAGGATTCTCCTGATGTCCTCCCCACACGCAAAACCGACGGCGAAGATTCCCTCGCTCCGGCCCGTCCAGCCGATCCCGCTCCGCGCGGACGACGGCCGGGCGGGTTTCTTCCTCCAGGACTCCATGCAGCTCTCGCGCGAGCCGTGCGTCCTGACCGCGCCCGCCATGATGATCGCGCAGTTCTTCAACGGGCGGCGCTCGGCCCTCGACGTCCAGGCCGAGATCGCCCGCCTGGGGGGCGGGATCGTGCCCAGTGCGGTGATCGAGCAGGTCGCGCGCGTCCTCGACCAGTACCGCCTTCTCGACAACGAGACGGCCCGTGGGGCGGAGCGGGAGATCCTCGAGGCCTTCCGCGCGGCCCCCGTCCGCAAACCCGCGCACGCCGGGTCGGCCTACCCGGTGGACGGGCGGGACGCCCGGGAACTCCTCGACGGGTTCTACTCCGGCGACGGCGGACCCGGGCCGCTCCCGGAGCCCCCGACGAACGGCGCGGGCTCATCGAGGCTCCTGGGAGTGATCGCCCCGCACATCGACCTGCGCTGCGGAGGCCCGACGATCGCCTGGGCCTACCGGGCGCTGGCCGAGGCCGGCCCGTTCGACCTCGCCGTGATCCTGGGCGTCGGGCATTACGCGCGCGGGTGGCCCGCCATCGCCACGAAGAAGGACTTCGAGACGCCGCTCGGCGTGAGCCGGACGGACACGGCCTTCCTCGACCGCCTCGCGGGACGGCTCGAGCGCGACCTCTTCGAGGACGAGCTCGCCCATGTCCGGGAGCATTCGGTCGAGTTCCAGGTCCTCTTCCTCCAGCACCTCGCTCCCCCCGGACGCGAGTTCAGAATCGTCCCCCTCCTCTGCTCCTCCTTCCGTCGCTCGGTCGAAAAGCGCACGGAGCCGGTCGAGGAGGAGCCCATCGCCGAGTTCGTCCGTGCCCTCTCCGAGACGATCCGGGAAGAGGCCGGGAAGGTCGTGGTCGTCGCGGGCGTGGACCTCGCCCACGTCGGGCCGAAGTTCGGGCACGACCGGAACGCCGACGAGGAATTCGTCGCGGAGGTGGAGAGGAAGGACCGCGAGATGCTCGCCCGGGTCGAGGCGGGGGACGCGAAGGGGTTCCACGACTACGTCGCCGCGGAGGGGGACGAGCGGAACATCTGCGGCCACGCGGCGATCTACACCATGCTCAAGGTCCTCGAACCGGACCGGCCGCGCGCGAAGCTCCTCCGCTACGACCGGATGGTCGAGGAACCGACCGCTTCCGCGGTGAGCTTCGCCTCCCTCTCCGTAGAGGCGGCCGAAGGCCGCGAGGGGGGCTCCGG
>JACQVV010000311.1 GCA_016209595.1 Planctomycetota bacterium | reverse complement strand
CTGTGAGGAAATAAATGCGTCAACACCGAGGCCGAGCGAGACGCCGCCAGGCAAGGCGCGCCGACGAAACAACCCAACGGAGTCGGTTGTTGAGGAGGCGCAACGCAGCCTGGCGGCGTCGTAGCCGGCCGAATGTAGCAGTTATTTCCTCACAGCCCCTTAGCCCGGCGGGTTGACGGCGTCCCCGGCCGCGGGGAGAATGACCTCTATTCTGGAAGGGAAGATCGACAGGTCTCATATCGGGTGGAGGAAAAGTCCGTTGAGTCCCCGATTCACGTGCGTCTGCGGCCAGGAGCTTCCGGTCGATCCTGGCGCCGTGGCGTCCGACGTCCACTGCCCTGGCTGCGGGAAGATCTTGAACCCGACCGGCGCCGCTCCCCTGAGGCCGGGCTCCGGCGCTCGGGCGGGTGCCGGCGGCTCCCGTCCCGGGCGGCGCGCCTCGGGAGTCCGCTCCTCGCAGCGGGCGCGGCCGGCTCCGGAGGGAAGAATGCCCCGCGCCACGGTCCTCGTGGCGGCGGGCGTCGCGTGTCTCGTGGCCGTGGGGGCCATTCTCTTCCTCCTCTTCGCCCGCCCCGGGGCGTCGGGGGAGACAGGCTCGGACGCCGCTGGGCGGGCCCTGGGACAGGCGAGGAAGAGCGCATCCGCGGCCGAAGCGTGTCTGGGGAACGATGACCTCGACGAGGCATCTCGAAAGGCCGAGGAGGCTCTCGACCTCCTCGAAGGCGCCGAAGGGGAGTCTTCGGCCTCGGATGCGGTCGTCAAGCTGAGGGAGAAGGTCGCGAAGATTCAGGAGCAGATCGAGGACCGGCGCAAGGCCCTGGAGGTCAGCGCGAGGCAGCTGGCCGAGCAGACGCCCCTCCTCGCCTCCCTCGAGGAAAGCTCCGCCGGGATCGCAAAAGTCCTCGACCCACTGCTCGCGGCCGAGCCCGACGCGAAAGAGCTCGCGACCATCGTCGATCTCGCGCGGAAAATCGATGAGGTCCGCGCCGGCATCCAGAAGGTCTCTCACCCCGCCCTGGAGAACCGCAAGGCCTCCCTGGACATGAAGTCGTTCGAGCAGTGGAAGAAGATCCGCGCGGCGAAGATCCGGATCCTCGACGTCATCCAGGCAGAGCGGGACTCGCCGCTCATCCCCCGCGTCCGGTTCATGGTCGAGATCTCGGACGCCTTGCAGGGGATCCTCCAGGCGGAGTTCGACGCCGTCCAGGCATTCGAGGCCGAGATGGAAGGAATCCGGCGGGAGCCCTCGCTCGGCGGGAGCTCCGAGGACACCAAGCGGAGGGCCCGGGAGATCCTCCGTTCTTTGCGAATCGACATCCCGCGAGAGCAGGCGAGGAAGGTCCGCACGCTCGAAGAGAAGACTCGCGAAACGGACGCTTCGGCGCTGGGGGATCGGGTCGGTGCGTTCCGGGCCCGAGCGCTGGTGATTCTCGAGCAGATCGCCACGAACTACGATGAGTGCGCCGACCACTACGAACGCCTCGGCGATGCCGGCGGGTCCGGCGCCGATGAACTCACCCAGTGGATAACGACCGCCCAGAAGACGAGGGAGTTCTCCCAGAGGTTCCATGACCTTGTGGTCGAGACCCTCAAGGAGATCCAGAACGAAGGGTAGGCGGCGAACCCGGGGCCGGCCCGCAGGAGAAGAAGGTCGAGGTCTCGCCCGAGGGAAACGTCGCGGCAGTATGATGGATGTTCAGGCCCCGCCGGAGTCCCTCCATGCTCGTCTCGCTCTCGCTCGCCCTCGTCCTTGGAACGGCTCTTCCCCTTCCTCCTCCCCAGGCCGCGCTCCCGGCGGTGGCGCCGTCACTCGCCGAGTCCGGGTCGCCCGAGCCGACGAAGGAAGAGAAAACCCAGGGGATCGTGAAGACGCTTGTCATCGTCACGGTCGGACTCGCGTTCCTCTTCCTCGGAGGGTTCGCGATCTGGAGGCTCCGGAAGTACCTCAAGGAGGAGGAGATCCTCTGAGGAATCGCGGAGACGATTGCGCGAACCACCCTGGCGGTCTATCCTGACGTTCCACCCGCTGAGGGCATGAGGGATGACCGAGTCGGTGTTTGCGCGCTCCGCGCTCGAGAGTTCGCTGGTGTCCCGCGCGGCCCTGGACGCGGCGCGCGGTCTGGAGGAGGAGATCGCCCGGGCCGGCCTCCCCTATTCGATCGACATCGTCCTGGTCCTGGCCGGGACGATCGAGGAATCCACGCGCCAGGAGATCTGGAAAAGGATCGGCAGGCCCGCCCCCGAGCCGGTCATCCCATCCGATCCGATCGTCGATCGCCGGGCGGCGGCCCGGGCCCTGGAGCTCGGAACCATCGACGAGGAGGGCCTCCGCCAGGTCGAAGGGTTCGAGATCTGGGCGCGCGAGAAAGGCCTCGCCCTGGGCCTCGCTGAGATCCTCGTCCGCCGCGGCTTCCTGGACCCGAGCGAGGTCTCCGCGGGGAAGCGGGTCTCCGGCACGGGGAGGACCCGGCGCGATCCGGAGGCGCCGGCGAAGCCTGCGACCGGCCTGACGAAGACCCCGCGCCCTCCGGAACCACCTGCGAAGCAGTCAACCGGAAGGACGAGGACACAGAACCGCCCGGGGGCGCCCGAGAAGGCGACTCCCGGAACGGGGAAAACGGATCGCCGTCCCGTGACTCGCGGGGTTTCGCGCGTCAGAACGAGCCGGACGACGTCGCGCGAGGGGCAACCCGCTGCGGCCCGCCCCTCGCGGGGGCTCGTGATCGGCCTCGCCTGCGGCGCCGGCGGACTTCTGGTCGCCCTCGTGGCGATCCTCGCAGCGGTCCTGGGCGGCGAGGAACCCGCTCCGGTCGAGTTGGCGCCCCCGGCGGCACGCGCGGGGAAGGACGCCCTCGTTGCGAGCCCGGAGAACCGGCCGGAGGAGCCGGGACTTCGACGTGAAGAGATCGCGCCCGACCCTCGGCGCGAAGAGAGAGCGCCGGAGGAGCGGAGGCCCTCCGATCCACCTCCCGATCCCTCACATCCCCGGGAGGAAGGGCCGCCGGAGGAGTGGCCGGGCGAGGAGTGGGGGCAGCCGGAAGAGCGGCCCGATCCGGACGAACCTCCGAAACCGGATGGGAGACCGGTCCCCGAGGAGCGGCCAGGAGAGATGCCTGGACCCGCCATCGACCAAGCCAAGATGGCCCGCGAGTTCAGGGATCTCGAGGAGCTCCAGAAGCGACTGGCGGAGGATGCTCGCTACGAAGAATCGGTTCAGCACGCGACCCGATTCATCCAGAAGTACCCGAACGACCCCTCCGGCTATGTTGCCCGGGCGAGATGGCAGCACAAGCTCGAGAACATCTACGCTGCCCACGACGATCTGGCTCGGGCACTCGAGCTCTACCGCCCGGGAAAGCACGACGAGAGCTTCTACAACGCGATCCTCAACATCCGGATCCAGGTCCGCCTGGACCTGCTGGACTTCGATGGCGCGCTGGCCGACGCGCGAGAGTTTGCCGAGAAGGTCCCATCCGACGCACGGGCATTCGCCCTGAGCCTTCTCGGACGTGTCCACCACGTGAGCGGCCGGCTGCCGGAGGCGGTCCGCGTCCATCAAGAGTCGCTCGAGCTCGATCCGGAAGCCTACTTCACGTACCTCGATCTCGGCCTGGTATACCTCGAGCAGGCACGCAGGGAGGAGGCTCTCGCCGTCTTCGAACGTGCCGTGTCGCTCGCCTCGAACGCTCCCCAGAGGGCCGCAGCCGCGGCGTGCAAGGCGTGGGCCTGGGTGCATCCGGGATGTCCCGCTGCCGACGTTTCGCGGGCGCGGGAGATCCTCGAGTCCCAGGCGCCAATGGTATCCATGGGACTTCCCTACTTCTTTCAGGCCCACGCCCTGGTCGCCTGCCTAGAAGGGAATCACAAGGAGGCCTACCAGCTCTTCAACGACACTGGCACGGAGTGGATGGGCTGGCCCACGCAGGGTTTCTTCTACGCCCGCTCCGCACTCGCGCTCGGATACGAGGAAGAGGGCCGGCGCGTCCTCGAGATCGCGGTGCGCCTGCGGCCCGAGATGGCCGAGCGGCTCGGCTTCTCCGCAAGCGAGAAGACCGCGCTCCGGGAGGCAAAGAAGGAGGCGGCTGAGCTCGAAGGAGCCGGGACGCTAGGCGCGCGGCGGAAGCTCGAAGAAGAGCACGAGACGCGCGTCATCCATCTGGGGCAGATCCGCTCGCTCGAGAAGACCTACCGCTTTGCCGACGCGGTGCGCGACTACCGGACCTACCTCGGTCAGGTCGGGTCCGAGAACACGAAGCTCGAGGCCGAGCGGTCGCTCTCGCGCGCCGAGATCCTCGCCGGGCTCTTCGATCGAGTCGTCGCCGCGGCCGAGAAGGGCGATCTTCGCCGGATCGCGATCCGGTTCGGAGAGACCCAGGGGCGCGTCGCCGGAGGGGACACCAAGGAGGTCGAACTGGCGATCGCTCAAGGATCGGCACGGTTCGTCTGGGGTTTCCTCGATCTCGCGAACTTCCTCCGGCTCGCCACGGAGGTCCGGCCCGACGCGAAGGAGTGGCTCGCGCTGGGCGCCTACGCCCTCGAGAACAGCCACGAGGAAGAGGGCATCGCGGCTCTCATCAAGGCGACGAAGAAGCAGGAGCTGCAAGGGGAGATCGACCGGGTCCTTGCCGCGTGGCGCGGGATCGAGGTCCCCGCGGGAGGTTTCGTCCTACACGGCGGTCGCTTCGTCACCCGCGAGGAGAAAGCCAAGATCGACGAGGGCCTCATCCTTTTCCGCGGCGAGTGGGTGACGCGGGAGGACCGGGACCGGATCCTGGGGGGCTACCAGAAGGTCGGAGACCAGTGGACGAAACTCACCGCGCGGCAGCTCGAAGCGCGCGGGTTCGTCAAGGTCGGCGAGGAATGGCTCTCGCCCGTGGAGCTCTCCCATCGCCTGAGCACCTGGGCACTGGCCGAGGAAAGCGTGACGGCCCATTTCATCCTCAAAAGCGACCGGGGCCAGACGTTCCTGGAGGAGCTGGGCGGTGTCCTGGAGGCGGCCTGGCCCGTATACAAGGAGATCTTCGGCGTCGAGCCGGCCGGCGAGAGGAGGCTCGTGGTCCTCGCGTTCAAGAACTTCGACGGCTACCGCGACTACTGCCGGAAGGTCGGGGCCGAGAATGTTCTCGCCGCGCTCGGATTCGCGCCGTCCGAGGAGTACACCTGCTGCGGCTACGACAAGTTCGGCGACGCCCGTCTCTTTCTGGAGACCCTCGTCCACGAGGCGGCGCACCTCTACTTCCACGTGGCCACGGGACAGAGGAACGTCCCGTCCTGGTTCGCCGAGGGAATGGCGACGTACTTCGAGGGTTTCGAGCGGTCGGGAGACGGCTACCGCTTCCATTTGCCGGCCGACAAGCGCCTTCCCACGCTGCGGGCCCTGCTTGCCCGGGGAGACCTCGACATCGCGGACTGGCTGGACGAAGACGCCGGCGCCCTCATCAACAGCGACTCCAACAAGGCCCTGGAGTTCTACTCGCTCTGCTGGGGACTCTTCTACTACCTCTCCACCTCGATCGACGAGGACCTCCGGGCGGTGGCGAAGGATCTCCTAGAAGCCGCGGCCGCGGGGCGCCCGGTCGATTTTCCGGCGCGCATCGGAAAAGAGCGCCTGGAGGCCTTCGAGAAGAGCTTCCGCGAGTTCGTGGAGCAGATGTAGAAGATCCGGAACCCGTCATCCGAGAAGGGACGCTGCGGGCAGAAAGTAAGTGAGTACACACTCACGATTGCCAGCCGTGCATCCAGGATGGAGTCACCGCGGCGCAGGCCATCCGACCTCCGACCACAGGTTCCCCGCCACGATGAGGGCCGCGCCGGCGATGAACCAGCGGTCGAGCGACTCCTTTCCGGCGAGTCCCGAGAAGAGGAGCGCCCAGACGGGCTCGATGGTGTAGATCACAGCAGCCCGCGCGGGTGAGAGCTCCTTCTGGTAGCGGTTCGAGACCCAAAGCGCGCCGACCGTGGCCAGGAGCACGATTCCTGGGAGCCCCGCGGTGAGCCAGGGATCCGAGAAGGCCGCGCTCCAGAAGTCCGCCGAAAGGAGGCGCTCCGACCCCCCGAGGAACGGTACTACGACCAGAAAGGAGGCGGCCGCCCACCCGATCGTCGTGAGCGTTAGCTCGACCGCGCGCCCGTCGCGGGTCAAGCGGTCGATCAGGAGGATGTGTGCGGCGAAGAGGACCGCGCACGCCGCGGAGAGAACCTCACCCGACCCGGGCGCTCCGGTCCAGGGGCGGAAGAGGACGAGAACTCCCGCGAGCGCCAGCGCCACGCCGGCGAGCACCCTTCCTGCGGCCGGGCGCCCTCCGAAGATCCGGTCGAGAATCGGCGTGAACACCACGTAGAGGCTCGTCAGAAAGGCGTTGGTGGCGGCCGTCGTCCTCTCAAGTCCGTAGATCTGGAAGGCGAAGCCCGCCACCATGGCGGCAGCAAGGTATCCGCCGCGCTTCCAGTCCGAGCGCGACAGCGCCACGGGAGAGATGCGGAAGACCAAGCACCCGACCGGGAAGGCAAGTGCAAAACGGAGCGCGAGGTAGAACGTGGGGCCGAACTCGGGTCCGCCGCCCGTTTCCCCGCCTCCCTCCCCGGCCGCGCGAGCGAAAGCGGCGATCCCCTCCTTCATGACCAGGAACGTCGCGCCCCACACCACCGTCGTGGCGAGGAGCGCGCTGTAGGCGGCGCGCGAGGCCCGGGGACGCGAGTCGGACAAGGGGTGCGCTACGCGGGGCTGCGCTCGCGGAGAGCCCCGGAGGCCACGCTCTTCTCCAGGAACTCCACGATCGACGCAGCGACGTCCGTTCCCGTCGCCTTCTCGATCCCCTCCAGTCCGGGAGAGGAGTTCACCTCGATCACGAGAGGTCCCCGGGTCGAGCGCAGGATGTCCACGCCGGCGACGCCCAGCCCCATCGCCCGCGCGGCGAGAACCGCCGTCTTCTCTTCCTCTGGGGTGAGCGCCATGCCTTCCGCGGTCCCGCCGCGGTGAAGGTTGGCGCGGAACTCGCCGGGTGGGGCTTTGCGCTGCATCGCGGCGACCACGGTACCGCCCACGACGAGGCAACGGATGTCGGTGCCCGACGCCTCGCGGACGAACTTCTGCACCAGGATGTTCGCGTCAAGCCCACGGAACGCCTCGATCACGCTCTCCGCGGCCTTCCTCGTCTCGGCGAGGACGACGCCGATTCCCTGCGTGCCCTCGAGGAGCTTCACGACGAGCGGCGCGCCGCCCACGATGTCGATCACGCCTCCGACGTCCTTCGGCGAGTGGGCGAAACCCGTCACGGGGATGCCGATCCCCTGCTGGGCGAGGATCTGGAGGCAGCGCAACTTGTCGCGCGACCGCGCGATCGCCTGCGACTCGTTGGCCGAGAAGACGCCCATGAGCTCGAACTGGCGCACCACCGCGGTCCCGTAAAACGTGTGCGTCGCGCCGACGCGCGGGATGATCGCATTCGCCTCGACGAGCGGAGCGCCGCGATAGACGACCGCGGGCCTGGCCGACGTGATGTTCATGTAGCAGCGCAGGTAGTCGATGACCCGCACGTCGTGGCCCCGCTTCTCCCCCGCCTCCTTGAGACGGTGCGTCGAGTAGAGAGAGGGTTTGCGCGAGAGGATAAGGATCTTCATCGGTTGGCCTTTCGCCGTCTTCGAGCCCGGACGGACGGGGGCTTGCCGGCCAGGAACGAGCGCCCGGGATCGACGAGGAACTCTCCGCGAACAGCCTGCCGGGCAAGCAGCATCCGGAAGCCCATCGAGTCGCGCGACGCCAGCGTGAGCTCGATCGGCCAGCGACGTCCGAGGAGCTCGATCGTGGTAGCGATCAGCGGCCGGATCTCTTCCCGCCCGCTGGAGCTCCGCACGAGGCGGGCGCCGACGAGCTCGGCCTCGGCCTCGACGCTTTCGGCCGTGTCCTTTTGAAACGGGTGGACCTTGAACCGCACGATCTCCTTCCCGTCGAACCGCAGGTAAGTCTCGACCTCGAACGCGTGGAGCGAGGAGGTCCTTGCCCCCGTGTCGACCTTCGCCTTGACCGCCTCTATCCCGAGGTCCGGGAGCGAGACCCACTCCCGCCAGCCGATCGCGGGTTTTGCCTTCTTGCCGTCGGCGCGGATCAAGGTTCGCCGCCCCCCGCGCACAGTCCTCCAGTCGGTCGGACCACGCCGGAAGTGTAGCGACCGCAAGGAAGTTCCGCAAAGCCCGGCAGGACGCTCGGTGGACCGGAGCTCCGGTTTCTGATAGATTCGCGCCTCCCCGGGAAACGCCCCCCGGCGCGGGCTTCCGGATTCCGCTCTTCGAAACAGGCTGCCGCCATGAAACCGACCGACAAGGAAGCCGCGGCCGAACGCGAATCGATCAAGGTCGCGGAGGCCGCCCGAGAGACCAAGTGGGCCGAGTCGAGCTTCCTCAAGGAGCTCTTCCTCGGCAACTTCCGCATCGACCTCATCCATCCCTTCCCGACGGGAGGGGAGGAACGGCCGGGATTCCGGGAGTTCTACGAGAAACTCCGGGTCTTCCTGCGGGACGAGGTCGATTCCGCCGCGATCGACGCTTCGGGTGAGTACCCGCCCGAGGTCGTGGACGGGCTCCGAAAACTGGGCGCTTTCGGCATGAAGGTCCCCGAGGAATACGGCGGACTGGGCTTCACCCAGGTGGAATACGACCGGGTCATGCGCCTCCTCGGATCCGTGGACGGCAACCTGTCGGCGCTCCTCTCCGCCCACCAATCGATCGGGATCCCGCAGCCTCTCAAGATCTTCGGAACTCCCGAACTGAAGAAGAAGTACCTGCCGCGGTGCGCGGCCGGCGCGATCTCGGGGTTCGCCCTGACCGAGCCGGTCGTCGGATCGGACCCGGCGAATGTCGCCACGACGGCCGAGCTCACGCCCGAAGGGGACGCGTACATCCTGAACGGCGAGAAACTCTGGTGCACCAACGGCACGATCGGCGAGCTCCTCGTGGTGATGGCCCGCGACTCGCGGACGAAGAAGATCAGCGCCTTCGTGGTGGAGATGGGCTGGGAGGGCGTCACGGTCGAGCACCGTTGCCGCTTCATGGGGCTCCGCGCAATCAGCAACGGCGTGATCCGGTTCTCGAACGTCCGCGTGCCGCGGGAGAACCTGATCGGAGCCGAGGGGCAGGGCCTCAAGATCGCGCTCACCACGCTCAACACGGGCCGGCTCGCCCTCCCGGCGAGCTCCGTCGGCACGGCGAAGCTCGCCCTGGAGATCTGCCGCCGCTGGGCGAATGAGCGCGTCCAGTGGGGGGTCCCGATCGGGAAGCACGAGGCGATCGCGGCCCGCCTGGCCGACATGGCCGCTACGACCTTCGCCCTGGAGTCGGTCGCCGACCTCGCGAGCCAGCTCGCGACCCGGGGAGGCTACGACATCCGCCTGGAGGCGGCCGCGGCCAAGGAGTGGAACACGCGAGAGACCTGGAAGATCCTGGACGACACCATGCAGATCCGAGGGGGGCGCGGCTACGAGAACGAGAGCTCGCTCGCCGGCCGCGGAGAGGCGCCCGTCCCCGTCGAACGGATGATGCGGGACTTTCGGATCGACCTCATCTTCGAGGGGTCGAGCGAGATCATGCACCTTTTCATCGCGCGCGAGGCCGTGGACCGGCACCTCCAGGTCGCGGGCGCTCTCGCCCTTCCCGAGAAGCCTCTCGGAGCGAAGCTCGCCGCGCTCCCGCGGATGGCCGCCTTCTACGCCGCGTGGTATCCCGCGCGCTGGATCGGCTGGGGGCGCTGGCCCCGCTTCTCGGAGTTCGGAAAGCTGGCAAGGCACCTTCGCTTCGCCGAGAGGTCCTGCCGCAAGCTCGCCCGGGAGATCTTCCACGGCATGGTGCGCCACGGCGCGAAGCTCCAGCGGAAGCAGGGGTTCCTGTTCCGGGTCGTGGACATCGGTCTCGAGCTCTTCGCGATCTCTGCCTCGGTGTCACGTGCTCGCCGCATGGCCACCGATTCGGGATCCGACGCCACGGGCGCCGCGAAGCTCGCTGACCTTTTTTGCAGAAACTCCGAGAGAAGGGTCCGCCGGCTCTTCCAGGACCTCTGGTCGAACGACGACGACGCGAAGTACCGCCTCGCCCAGGGCGTCCTCAGGGGAGAGTTCCTCGGCGTCGAAAAAGGTGCGGCGGGACTCTTCGAGCGCTTCGGCATGACCGAGGAGCGACCGACGCTGCCGCCGCCATACGAAACGGCCCGGACGGCGGCGCGGGAGGTCGAGGCCGCGTCGAGCTGACTACCCGGGTTTTCCCCCTGGGCGCACGAGCGTCTTCGATAGGTCGCATCATCGAACATCCAACGCTGAACATCGAACGTCGAACTTCCAACTTTGAAGTTCGACGCTGGGAGTTCAACGTTCGAAGTTCCTCGCTTTCCCGCGCAAGCTTCAGCTGATCGCCAGGATCCTGGTGCTTCGAGCCAGCCTAAGCTCTACGCCAGCCCCCCGACCGGGAGCTCCTCCCTCTCCTCGGTCGGGTTCTCGAGGGATGGCTCGGGCCCGAACTCGTCGACCGCGTAGATCTCCGCCCGGAGCCGTTCGAGGCGCCGCAGGAGGTCCGCCTCCTCGGTCGAGAGGACGCCCTTCTCGACGGCCGGCGCCAGGACCGCCGCCAGGGGACCGCGCGACAGAGTCCCCGCCTTCCGGGCGGAGTGGATCTTCTTCATCACCGGGGCGGCCTGGTGGACGAGATGGAAGGTCTCTTCCAGGATCGCGAGGTGGGACTCCGGGTCCCGCGGGAGGAAGGTCCCGTAGGTCAGGCGGTCGCGGGTCTCGCCCGGGACGAGGAGGAGCGAGGCCACCTCGGACTTCAGCCGGTCCGACGGAGGCGAGCCAAGGGGCGAGAGGCGGAGGGCCAGCGTCCCGAAGACCCGGAGCGGCCACCCCACGAGGGGAGCGCGGAAGTTGGCGAGGATCCCCTCGAAGGCCCGCTGGATTTCAGCGAGCGCGGTCGAGAGCGACCAGTGGACGAGGGGAAGATCCTCGCGAGGCCGGCCCTCGGCCTCGAAGCGTCGCAGGACCGCGGTCGCGACGAACATCCAGGAGAGAGCGTCGGCGAAACGGCCGGTCATCTGGCCACGCGCCTTGAGCGCCGGGCCGGAAGTGCCCAGGGCGATGTCGGCGAGCACCGCGTAGAGGCTGGAGGCCCACTTGAGCTTCTTGACGTAGCGGGAGACGGGACGCGAGAAGGGCGCCCCTGAAGCGAGGAGTCCTCGGGAGAGGGTCAGGAAGGCCGCGCGCAGCGAGTTCCGCACGAAGTAGAAGGCGTGCCCGAAGAGGGCCCGCCGGAGCTCGGAAGGGTCCCCGTTCTCCAGGGCCCGCACCTCGCGCGCGAGGTACGGGTGGCAGCGGAGCGATCCCTGGCCGAAGACGATGAGGGTCCGCGTGAGGATGTTCGCCCCTTCGACGGTGATCCCGATCGGAGCCCCCATCCACCCGTCCCCCATCGGGTTCCGCGGCCCCCGGCAGATCCCCTTCCCGCCCATGACGTCCATGGCGTCGAGGGCCGACTGCCGCGCGAGCTCCGTGAGCTGGTACTTCGCCATGGCCGAAACGACCGACGGCTTCTGCCCCCGGCCGACCGCGCCGCAGGTGAAGACGCGGACGGCGTCCATGAGGTAGGCGCGTCCCGCGATCCGCGAGAGCGGCTCCTGGACACCCTCCATTCTGCCGATGGCGACGCCGAACTGCTCGCGGATCGCCGCGTAGGCCCCGACCCGCCGTGCCGCCGCCTTGATCGCGGTGGCGGCGGTCCCAGGGAGCGAGAGGGCGCGGCCGCCGGCAAGCGCATCCATGAGCATCTGCCATCCGCACCCTGCGTACTCGACCCCGCCGAAGATGTTCGACGCGGGGATGACAACGCCTCGCCCGCGAACCGGCCCGACCGGGAACGCGGTCCCCATGGGGTCGTGGCGCTGTCCGATCTCGACACCGGGGAGGTTGGTCGGGACGAGTCCGCAGGTGATCCCGACGTCCTCGCCCTTCCCGAGGAAGTTCTCCGGATCCCGGAGGCGGAAGGCGAGCCCGAGGAGGGTGGCGATCGGCCCGAGCGTGATGTAGCGCTTGTCGAAGTCGAGCCGGATCGCGAGAGATCCGTCGGCGGCGCGGAAGAGTTCCCCCGACGAGACGATCGACGCCGCGTCCGAGCCGGCCGTGGGCTCAGTGAGAGCGAAGGCGGGGATCTCCTCGCCCCGGCCCAGGCGGCGGAGCCACCGTTCCTTCTGCTCGACCGTCCCGTAGTGGGCGATGAGCTCGCCCGGACCGATCGAGTTCGGGATGAGGACGATCGAGGAGAGCGGCATCGAATGGGTTGCGAGCTTCCCGACGATCGAACTGAAACCGAGGGAGCCGAAGCCGTGCCCCTCGTAATCCTTGGGGAGCATGAGCCCGAAGAACCGGTGCCGCCGCAGGAAGGTCCACACGCTCTCGGGCAGCTCCCCCGACGGGAGCAGGTCCCAGGGCCGCACCATGTTGACGACCTCCTCGACGGGACCGTCGAGGAAGGCGCGCTCCTCCTCGGAGAGCGCGGGGTAGGCCTCCTGCATGAAGCGACGGAAGTCCGGCCGGCCGGAGAAGAGATCGGCCTCGATCCAGACGGTGCCGGCCTCCAGTGCGGCGCGCTCGGTGCCGGAGATCGTGGGAAGGAGGCGGCGGGCTTTCAGGAATCGGATCAACCAGGCGAACATGGTCATTCCCCTTTCGATTCGAAGGATCGGGCGAAGCTCCCGATGAGACGGCGAAGCGTGCGGACGACTCTCTCGTGATACTCGGGACCGTCCGGGTCGAGACCCAGGATATCGGCCACGTGTTTCTTGGAGCCTACGAGCGCGAGGATCGAGGCGATGAGGGCGAGAACCGCCGCATCGAACTCTTCCGGGACGGCGGCCGCCCCGAATCGCTTCTCCACGAAGGTGCGGAGCGTCTCGACGAGCTGTCGCTGGCTCGCAACGGCCCAGCCCTTTCCCGCGAACTCCTCGTCGAAGAAGCTGTAGAGGGCGACGCGGACGACGTCCCTGTCCATGAAGAACCCCGCGAAGTGCTCGACTCCCAGGTCGAGACACTCGTCGAGCGTGCGGTCCCTCGTCGCGTGGACCCAGGCGCGGAGGCGCGCCTCGAAGCCGAGCTGGACATCGGCGAGCACCGCGTCGAAGAGGTCCAGCTTCGATCCCCAGTGGTAGTAGAGGGTCGAAACGTCGATCCCGGCTTCCCCGGCGATCGTCCGTGTGCTCGTCCCGCGATAGCCCTGGCGGGCGAAGCTTCGCCGCGCGGCGGCAAGGATCCGGCCTTTCAGGGAGTCTGGCTGAGCGCGGGCGAGTTCGAGGGCCTTGGTCACAGTGGCCTTCCAGCGATTGTTCAGAACGATCGCTGGAGACTATAACGCGCCGCGTTACGATGTCAACAAGAAAGACCAGCCCATGTACGGCGATCACGTTCTCGCCCCGCGACGCGAGGCGTCACGCGGCCGAGGGAACAGGCTCCGTACGCGAGAAGGCTCCCTCCAGGATCCGGGCGATGAGTTCCCGGTACGGGATGCCGCTCCGGCGGGCGGCCAGGGCGAGTCCGGCGTCCGGCGCGATGCAGGGGTTCGGGTTCACCTCGAGAACGACCGGGCCGATCTCGGGATGGAACCGGATGTCGATCCGGCCGTAGTCACGGACCCCGACCGCCCGGTATGCCGCAAGGGCAAGATCGAAGATGCGCCTCCGCGTGGCCGGATTGATCTTTCTCGCCGCCACCGAGGCGCTCCCCGTGTACTCGGGGCTGGCCTCCACCCATTTCGCCTGGTAGGTGACGAACTTCGGAGCGCCTTCCGGGAAGTTCGAGAAGTCGATCTCCCCGAGAGAAAGCGTGGTCGCGTTCTCGCCCGTGCCGAGGATCGAGACGTTGAACTCCCGCCCGTCGATGAACTCCTCGACAAGGGCCGGCTGCTCGTAGCGCTCGATGACGTAGCGCGCCCTCCGGCGAGCGGAGTCCTCGTCGGGAACGACGCTCTCCAGCGCAAGCCCGTGGCTCGCATCCTCCCGCGACGGCTTCACGATCACGGGATACCGGAGACCGGCGAGCGTCTCGCCCCCCGTGATCAGGAGTCGTCCGGCGGGGACGGGCACTCCGTGGGCGAGAAGGATCGACTTCGAGACCCACTTGTCGAGGGCGATCGAGAGGGCCAGCGGTCCGGAACCGGTGTATGGGATCTTCGCCATCTCGAGAAGCCACGCCACGGCAGCCTCGAAACGCGCGTCGCCCCCGACCGCCTCGCATAGATGGAAGACGAGATCGGGACCGGCGGCATCCAGTTCCTCGAGGATCCGGCGCGGTTCGTTGGGAGTCGGTAGCGGACAGGCGTCGAACCCGAGTTCCCGGCACGCCGCCTCGACCTGCGAAACGTCTTCCAGGACTCCACGGGCAGCGATCGCGTCATGGGCCTCGCCGCGGACCAGGCCGTCATCTTCGTTGTAAAGGAGGATGATCCGTTTCATCGTCAGATGGAGAGTCTCCGTCTTGCGTTCTCGACGATCTTTCCGATGAGGTCGTTGTACGGCATGCCGGCCTTGCCGGCGAGGATGACGATGTCCGATGTCACGGGGTTCAGGCCGGGGAGGGGATTCACTTCCAGGAACTTCGGCTCCCCATCCGCTCCGACCCGAATGTCCACGCGGCCGACGTCCCGGCAGCCGAGAGCCCGGTAGGCGCCGAGGGCAACGTCCTCGACGGCTCTCAGGAGCTCCCGCGGCCGGCCCGGCGGCACCCGGTACTCCACTTCGACCTTGTAGTTCCGCTTGACCTCGAGCGAGTAGACGAACTCCTCGGGACGATCGACGCGCGGGACGATCTCCATGACGGCGATCGCCTCGGGCCGTCCGTCGCCCAGGATCCCCACCGTGAACTCGGGCCCCGAGCAGAACTCCTCGACGAGGACGGGCTGTCCATAGTCCCCGACGAGACGACCGACCGTCTCGGCGAGAGACGCCGGGTCCGTCGCGCGAGACGTCCTGCGGATCCCCATGCTTGAGCCCTCCCAGAGGGGCTTGGAGATCACGGGGAACGAGAGAGGCAGATCCTCTGCCTGTTCGGGCCGTTCCACGACCGCGAACCGGGGCGTCGGGATTCCGTGCGAGGCGACGACCCTCTTCGCCTCCGCCTTTTCCAGCGTCACGGCGCAGGTCAAAGGGTCGCTGTGCGTGTACGGGATCCGGAGCATCTCGCAAACGCTCGGCACATGGGCCTCGCGAGAACGAGTGCCGAATCCCTCGGCAATGTTGAAGACCAGGTCGGGCGGCTTCCGGAGCGCCTCCTCGACGAACCGGCGCCCGCCGCCGAGGCGGCGGGCCCGGTATCCGTTCGATTCGAGCGCATGGAAGATCGCACCGACCGTTCCCTCCGAGTCGTACTCCTCGAAGCGGTCCTCCGGACCGTCGGGGTGCGCGGAGAAGTCAGACTTCAGGTCGAAAGCGATCCCAACTTCCACGGCGACAGCTACTCCTTTCCGTTCCCGTCCTTGTTGACGACCCGCGTCGAGCGGCGACGCGCCCACCGGCTCTTCCCGACCACGGCGGAAGGCTCGGACTCGGCCCGGCCATTGCCGTTCCCGTTCCCGTTCCCGTTCGAGCGGCCGTTGCCATTCGAGCGGCCGTTGCCATTCGAACGGGCGGGTGTGACGGGCACATCGAACCTCGGGGCGGAGATTCCTCCGCACCCGCCGAACGTCGCGCCGTTCCCGTTCGCGGCTCCGTTCCCGCAGCCGTTCCCGTTCGCGTGCCCGTTGCCGTTGCCGTTCGATCTCCCCACCAGCGCCGGTTCCTCGACCGGGACCGGGTAGGACTCGAGCGGGCGGGGTTCGAGGTACTCGTACACCTTGCCCTTGTAGTTCCTCAGGATCGCCCGCCCCTCCTTCGGGCTGTAGTAGAGCATGTACTGCGGCCCGACCGGGATCTTCCCGCCGCCCCCAGGGGCGTCGATGACGTACATGGGTTGCGCGAGGCCACTCGTGTGGCCCCGGAGGCCCTCCATGATCTCGATCCCCTTGGCGATCGTGGTCCTCATGTGCTCCGAACCGCGCACCGGGTCGCACTGATAGAGGTAGTAGGGGCGCACCCGCATCTTGAGGAGGCCGTGGACGAGCGCCTTCATCGTGACGAGGTCGTCGTTGACCCCCTTGAGGAGAACGCTCTGGTTGTTGAGCGGGATGCCAGCGCGGAGCAGTTTGTCGCAGGCCTTCGCCGCCTCCGGGGTGCACTCGTTGGGGTGGTTGAAGTGGACGTTGATCCACAGCGGGTGGTACTTCTCGAGCATCTCGAGGAGCTCCGGATCGTTCATCCGCTGCGGGAGACTGACGGGGACGCGGCTCCCGATGCGGATGATCTCCACGTGCGGGATCGCCCGCAGCTTGGAGAGCACACGCTCGAGCTTCTGCGTCGCATACGTGAGAGGATCGCCGCCGGAGACCACGACGTCGCGGATCACGGGCGTCCGCGCGATGTAGTCCACCATCCGGTCGATCTCGAAGTCCGGGACCGCATCCTCGTACATGATCCGCTTCCGGGTGCAGTACCGGCAGTAGACCGCGCACGAGTTCGAGATCACCATGAGGCACCGATCGGGATACCGGTGGGTGATCCCGGGGACCGGCGAGAAGTTCTCCTCTCCGAGCGGGTCCTCGTCGCCGATCGCGCGATAGTGGTACTCGTCGGCGATCGGGACGGCCTGCCGGAGGATCGGGTCGTCGGGGTCGTTCGCGTCGATGAGGGAGAGATAGTAGGGGGTGATCCCCATCCGGAAGTCCTTGAGGACCTGCTTCCGCAGGTCCCACTCGGCGGCCGGGATGGGGAGGAACCGCGCCAGCTCCTCCAGGGAGGTGACGCGGTTACGGAACTGCCAGTGCCAGTCGTTCCATTCCTCGTCCGTGACGTTGGGGAAGTAATACGCCCTCCCCTTGCATTGGGGAGGCTTCTTGTCGTGCTCGGACTCTGACTCGCTGGGCATCTACCCGACCCTCCTTTTCTGTACGCCCTGCGTCTTCCCGATGGCCCGTGGGGTGAACAACGGCCGACCCCGAAGCGGAGCGCGGGATCTCTCTCGCGAACCCCTCAAGTGCCGGTTGCGTGTCCACCCTCTGCCGCGGACCGAGAGCACGTTTTCGGCCGCGACCGGGAGCGTAGACGGCGCAGAGCTCCGTGACGTGATTCGATTCTTTCCTGACGAACGAATCCCGAGACCTATCCGTCGACCCAACCTCGATGCTGCTACCCAACCTCGCGGGGAAGATACCCCCCGAAGTAGGGGGAGGCAAGGCCTAATTTTGGTGTGATAGAAATATTTCCACACCAGGGGATGTGGGGAGACCCCGTCTCCTCTGGAGGATTTCCAACGATTGGGGCTCCCTATGAGTCCGAAGCCCGACGGGCGATCCACCGCCGGCTGGGGTCGAGCGAGACGAACCCCCCCTGCGGTGGGCAGAGGCGGATCGGCCCGAAACGGCCAGCCCGTACTCCAAGCCAGCTCCGCAAGACCCATGACGCTTGCTTCCGCGCTCGCGACCGCGCGCCGGGCAGTGTCGCCCCACGCACGCGCGAGCGCGCGACTTGAAGGTGAGGGGTCTTCGATCTCTTCCATGGCTTCCCCGGGCGCACTCACGTTCTCGCCCAGATCATTCCTCGACGAAATCCGAGTGGACGTAGCCAACCCACACTCGCCCGCCTCGACGGCAGGCGACCTTCAACCACTCTTCACTTTCTTCGAGGACTTCCACTTCATCGCCCTTGTTCAACCGGCCCAGCACAGAATGGTTCACTCCCGGTCCGGAACGGAGATTCAGGTCGTCGGCCGTCACGCGCACGATCCTCCCTCCTCGATACGAGGCGGAGGTCCGGAAGGCGCTCCAGTCGGTTGCTGCCGCGTTTCCCGCGGCGTCCTCGGCGACGACGCGCCAGTAGTAGGCGCGGCCGGGGCGCAGGCGTTCTTCGAACGCGTGAACCTTCGCGTCGCCAGCCACGGCCGGGAGGCGATGGGCGACCTTTTCGTGGCGCGAGTCGTCATCCACCTCGACCCTGTAGCGAGCCTGCTTCCCGGAGTCGTCCCGGTACGACCAGGAGAAGATGATCTTGCCCTGGACCTCCTCGCCTCCGACCGGCCGGATCGCCACGACCGAGGGAGCGGAGAGATCGACGCCGAAATCCTGCCAGGCGATCCGCAGCGTCTCGCCCGAGGAAGATCGGGTCTCGACCATCCACCGGCACGCGGACCCGGCCTGGAGGGGAACCGGTAGGCGGAACGAGACGTCCCCTGAATCGACCCAGCCGGAGTCGTGGAGCGTCCCGCCGCCGGCGTCTTCGACGGCAACCCGGAAGGCACGCTGCCAGCCGGGTCGTTCGGCGAGGTAGTTCCACGCGAGAAGGAGCCCCGCGTTCTTGTCCGGGGTCGCGCCTTCGCGCTCCAGCCCTTTCTCGTCGCGGAAGTCGGCGATGCCGGCGACGAATCCGCTCGTCCGGTTCTGCGCGGGGACGAGGAAAGGTCCCTCCCCGTCCGGCACCCGGGCGGGATCGACCACGACGTGGAAGTGATCGTCGTGGTCGGGCCACCGCTCGACCTCGGGAACGCGATCGATCACGAATGCGTGGTTGTACAGGATCTGCCGCGCTCCGAACTGCACGAAGAGGCGAGCCAGTTCGAGCGACGTCTCCTGGTCGGCGTGCCCGATGCTGCACACGTTGGGCCCCCGCGTCGTGACGTCGATCGCGAGCCCGTCGTCATGGGTCTTGTGCGGCGGGAAAGGCCCGCCTTCGGGTTTGGAGATGTCGCCGAAAGCGAGGACCGGCCCCTCGGGATGTCGCGCGCGCCACTCCCGCGCGACCAGGAGAAGGTGGCGGATCGTCTCCGACCTGCCCCAGTGGCGGCCGCTCCCCACGCCGCTCGAAAGCCGGTAGGAGCCGTCCGGCGACTCCGGCATCTCGACAAAGCGGGTCACGTCCTGCCCGAAGGCGGTCGCCGCCGCCGCAAGGAGAAGGAAGGAGGCGCCGAAGAACCGTATCGGCGCGCTGGTTTCCCCGCCAGGATCGTCCATAGGACGAACTAGTGTACTACCCTTGTCAAGGGAATCAGATTCTTTTTCGGCGGGGCCCCGAGCTCATCCAAGAATCTCCCGCTGCCGGGCGCGCCGAGAAACTGCAGAGTGACGTGCATGATGGGGAATACTACGTCGAGCTGGGGCGGGGGCGAACCCAAAATTCAGGGACCGACGGTATCCGGCGCCTCGGTGGCGAACCGGTCGCCGTTGACCGCGGGCCATCCCCCCGGCCACGGGTGTCCGCGCCCGCGGATCGCCGTCACGCGTCCGTCCACGGTGGCGAGGAGGATTTCGAGGGAGAGATCGCCGTCGAGATCGGCGACGACGGGACCCGCCTCCACCCCGGACCCGAGGTCGTATTCCCAGAGCCGGTCGCCCGTCCCTGCAGAGAGACAGGTGACGCGCCCCGCGGAGTCGGCGATCACGACCTCCACCCCTCCGTCGCCATCCAGGTCCGCCGCGGCGGGCGCCGCAACGACCGGAGCGTCGGGCATCCACCGCCAGAGCTCCCCGCCGCTTCCGGCGTCCGTCGCTCGCACGCCCTCCGGACCCGCCGACACGACGATCCACCGATCCCCCGCGCGGAAACAGAGCGGATGGTCGCCGAGCGCGCGCTCCTCCACCTTCGGCCCCTCGCCCTCCCCCGGCGAGATGGCGAGGCACCGGCCCGTGCCGGCGTCGGACCAGACGAGCGCTGGCCCGCCCGGCGCCCCCTCCGGGAGAAGGCGTGCCGGGGACGCGAATTTCGTGTAGGTCCAGTCCCGCCAGAGGACCGAACCGTCCCGGGCATCAAGGAGCGCGAGTTCGCCCTGCGCGTCGCCGGCGAGGATCCGACCGGGCCTCCATGGCACGGGCGGAGCGAGGAAGGGTCCCGCCGCTTCCCGCACCCAGCGCACTTCGCCGGACTGGGCGTCGAGGCAATGGACCGCGCCCGTATCGGGCTCCTTCCCCTCCGGGTCGGTTCGCCAGTCGGCGAGAAGGATCTCGGGGCTTCCGTCCCGATCGACGTCGGCGGCGACCGGCGAGGCCTGGAAGTGAACATCCCATCCGTCCGCGAGCGCGCGATAGGTCCAGACAACCTCGCCTGTTTCTCCCCGCACCTTTTTCGCGACGCCCGCCCATGATGCGAAGATTGCGTCCTGCCCCACGATCGCCGGAGTGATCGCGGCCTCGCCCTCGAGCGCGACCGTCCAGAGAAGCCGCCCGCTCCGCGCCTCGAATGCACGGCCCTGCCCGTCCAGCGAGGCGCAGACGACCTCCGGAAGGCCGTCGCCGTCGAGATCCGCGAGCACCGGAGCGCGCTCGACCGCCCCTGCTATCGACCGGCTCCAGAGCGTTTTCTCGCCGGGAATCGCGAGGACGGTCCCTCCCACGATCGACACGAGCACGTCGAGCAGGCCGTCTCCATCCAGGTCCGACAGGGCCATGTACCCTTCCGGCTTCGCCGGGACCGGGATCTCCGCGAGCTCCTCTCCGCCGAAGAGGTCGATGACGTGGACCGACGCAGCCGATGCGTAGACGAGTTCACGCCGGCCGTCCGCGTTCCAGTCGGCGAGGATCGGCTCCGTGGCGCCGATCTCCGGAACGGGCCAGTCGAACCGAAGTCGCCCCGAGGCATCCCACACCTTCACCCGGAGGCCGTCGTCGAAGGAGGCGATCGACGGGCGTTCCCCTCCGGCCAGCGCGCCGGCCGAGAGCGCCATCCTCTCGGGGTTCCCCGGTTCGGTCTCCCAGAGAAGGCGCGGGGGGTGGATCGCGTAGGCGCGGATCCGGCCGTCCCGCCCGATGCACAGGAGCTCCCGATCCCCGTCTCCGTCGAGATCCGCAGAGGTCAACGCCCCCCTCGCCCGGCGGACGGGGGCGGTCTCCAGCCTCCCGATCTCTTCGTGCCGGGCGCGGTAGAAGACGAGCGCCGGACCCTCGCCGCAAACGTAGGGCCGCTCCGCGGGGTCCTTCCCCTCGAGAAGGAGCATCCAATCGACGAGACCGGCTGACCATGTCTCGAGCGTCTGCCCCGTCCGGGCGTCGAGCGCCTCGCGCCGCTCCTGCCCCACGAGCCAGAGCTCGGGAGGGAGGTCCCCCGCTTCCGGCCGGAAGAAACTCCACTGGAAGCCCGAGTGGTCTCTTCGCCAGATCTCCTCTCCCGCGCGGGACAGCAGCCGTGCGCCCGCCTGCCCGACAACGAGGAACTCGGAGGCGCCGTCGCCGGTCAGGTCGGCGGCGTAGCCGCCAGGGAAGGCTCCGAGGCCATCGACCGCCCCGAGGACGGCCCCATCCGTGGCCCTGCAGAACTTCAGCGATCCGGAGGCGACGCACAGAACCGCCACCCGTTCACCGGCGGATCCTCCGGGCAGGACCACGAACCCCGAGCCTTGGGGCTCACGGGTCTTCCAGAGCTCGGCCGGAGGAAGGAAAACGTGGAGCGCGGCCGGACGATCCTGGCCGAGGGAGAGCGACACCCGGCGGCGATAGAAGCCCGGCCTCTCGACCGCCACCTCGTAGGCGTCGGTGTCCATCCACTCACCCGAAAGCGGCGAGAGGAACCGGAGGCGCGACCCGGCGGCACACGAGAAGAGGAGGCGGCACTCCGCGGGTTCCGTGGTGAGGACTACCCTCTGGCGGAGCCGCGCGAGGTTCACCCGCACGGTCGAGCTCCCGGCCGACTCGACATTGCACGGAAGCTCCGCCAGGCGGTAGCCGTCCCGCTCGACCCGGATCCGGTGCGACCCCGCCGGGAGCTCGATCCTCACCGCCCGCTCGGCGGGGACCGGCTCGGGGTCGTCGTCGATCCAGACCATGGCATCGGGCGGCCTCGTCTCGATCGTAAGATGGCCCGGTCGCGTCGCGCGAAAGACGAGGAACGCGAGGACCAGGGCGGCGAGGACGCCGGCCCCGGCGAGAGCGAACCTATTCCTTCGCAGGGACCTCTTCGCGTGATAGGTGAAACCTGGAAGCGTGCCCTGGATCGCCTCGCCGGCGAGAAATCGGTCGAGGTCGCCGGCCAGCGCCTCCGCTGAAGCGTACCGCCGTTCCCGGTCCTTCTGCATGGCGCAGCGGATGATGACCTCGAGATCCCGCGGCGTCTTCGGGTTCACGCGGGAAGGGCGAGGCGGGTCCTTGCACATCACCGCGAAGATCTGCTGCGCGATGTCCCGGTCGCGCTCGACCGGAGGCCGGCCCGTGACGCACTCGTATAGGACGGCCCCCAGCGAGTAGACGTCGCTCTGGGGCGAGAGCGGGCGTTCCCCCCCGGCCTGCTCGGGGCTCATGTAGAGGATCGTGCCGATGAGCGCCCCCGTGGCCGTGAGGCTTCGCCCGCCGATTTCCTGCGCGAGACCGAAGTCGGCGCGGCGCGTCTTGCCCTGGGGATCGAGGAGGATGTTTCACGGCTTGATGTCGCGATGCACGACCCCAGCCGCGTGCGCGTGTCCGAGAGCCCGGGCCACGTCCCGCGCGATCCCCGCCGCGTCTCGAGGCGGGAGTTCGCCTCGCGCGAGCCGATCGCGGAGGCTCTCTCCCTCCACGTACTCCATCGCGTAGTAGAGCCAGCCGGCCTCCTGGCCCATCCCGAAGACCTGCACGATGTTCTCGTGCTGGAGTTTCGCGACGACGCGCGCTTCCTGGAAGAATCGCTCCGCGGCGGCGGAGTCGGGCTCGCCCGCCATGGGGAGGGTCTTCACGGCAACCTTCCGCCCGAGAGTCTCCTGGACCGCGAGGTAGACGATTCCCATCCCTCCGCGGCCCAGCTCTCGCTCCACACGGAACTCTCCGAACCGCCGCGGCCCCGGCGCGTCCTGGCGGGAAACTTCCGTCTCCTCGGGCCCGCCCCCCGGACGGGTTTCTCGGTCGCGCGAGGGCACCGCTAATCCCCCACCGCGCCGGGCGATCCGGTCGCGAACCGGTCGCCGGACGCCACGGCCCACTCGCTCACCCAGCGCTTCCCCCTCCCGTGGACCACGAGAACCCGCCCGTCGCCGCCGGCGAGCACCACCTCGGGAGCGCCGTCGCCGTCCGTGTCCGCGATCCGGGGCGCGGCCTCGAACAGAGCGCTCGAGAGGCCGAGCCCCGTTTCAAGCCGCCAGAGTCGCTCGCCCGTCGCGACCGAGAGGCAGGAGACGCGACCCAGGACGTCGGCAATCACGATTTCCGGCAGTCCGTCCAGATCGAGGTCTCCCGTCGCCGGCGGTGCGAGGAGGTCCGCCTCCGACTGCCACCGCCAGATCTCGCGGCCGGTCTTCAGGTCCCGGGCGATGACCTCGCGAGGGCCGTGCTCGGCCGTTCCCGGACCCAGCGAGACAAGCCAGCTGCGGTCCTCTCCATAGATCCAGAGAGGATGACACCCCCAGGACTCGACGCGGATCTCGACCGGCCCCTCACCCTCGCCCGAACTCACCGCGAGCGCCTTGTCGATCCCGACGATCGAGAAGACGAAAGTGGTTTTTCCCGCGACCCACTCCCCCATCTCCTGGGCGTCGAAGCGGAACGCCCCTCCGGTTGAGACTCGCGACAGCAAGGAACCGTCCTGGGCATCGAGACAGAGGACCTCGCCGTTCGCGTCCGCGACCACGATCTTCCCCGGCGCGAGGAGAACCGGCGCGGCGGCGAAAGGGCCCGCCGCTTTCACGGCCCAGCGGACGTCGCCCGTGTCCGCGTCGAGGCAGTGTACCCAGCCTTCCTGGGGCAAGGCCCCCGTGGGATCGTCGCGCCAGTCGGCGAGCAGGACCTCCAGGGTGCCGTCTCCGTCCACGTCGGCCGCCGACGGCGAGGCGTGGAAGTGCACCGCCCATCCTTGCGCTCGTGGCGCGTAGATCCACATGACCTCGCCCGTGAGGCCGCCGAGCCTCCTGGCGATCCCTTCCCAGGACGCGGCCACGACATCGCCGCCCACGATCGCGGGCGTGGTCGCCGCCTGGTTCCCGAGGTCCGCGCGCCAGAGGATGCGACCGGATCGTCCGTCGATCGCGTAGGCGTACTTGTCCAGAGACGTGAGCACCACTTCCGGCTTGCCGTCTCCATTCAAGTCGGCCAGCGCCGGCGGACGGCGGATCGCGTGGCCGGTCGCCTGCTCCCAAAGCACCTTCGCCCCCGGGATCGCGCGCACGGAACCGTCCGCGAGCGAGAGGACGATGTCGAGGAGGCCGTCCCCGTCGAGGTCGGCGAGGAGCGGATCCACGCCGGGCGGCCGTTCGAGGGGCACCTCGGCCTTGGTGCGCCCGGCGGGGAGTTCCAGAACATGGGCAGCCTCCCTGGAGGCGTAGACGAGATCGCGCCGGCCGTCCGCGTCCATGTCGGCGAGGAGGAGCCGGGTCGCCGGCGGCGCGGGGAGATCCCGCTCAGCCAGGGGGAGGCCGGCACCATCCCAGACGCGGAGCCGGCCGTCTTCATCGGCCGCCACGACGAGCGCGCCTCGGCGAGATCCCGCGGGAAGGATCGCAATCCGCGCCCCCGCGCCCGCCGCCGCGGACCAGAGGATCTCGAGCGGGCGGACCCGGTAGGCGCGGACGGTCCCGTCCTCATAGGCCGCGACGAGCTCGCGCGAACCGTCGCCGTCGAGATCCGCCGCCGCAAGCGTTTCGGGTCCTCGCGCGGGGCGTGGCGTCTCCAGCCGTGCGAGCACCTGCGCGGGCGCGGCGCACACGACCAGGGAATCGACGAGCTGCCGCGCGTAGAGCCTCCCGTCTGGCCCCGAGTCCTCGATCGGGACGAGCTGCCCAAGCTCTCCCAGAACCGCGCTCCAGGCGAGTTCGCCGCTCCTCGCATCGACCGCTTCGATCCCCTGGGCGCGGAGAACCCAGCACTCAGGACCCGCCGCGCCCGCCGGCGGCCAGTAGACGAGCGGGGGCTCGCGCTCTCCCGCGTCCGAGGGGACGTGAGTCCACACGAGCTCCCCCCCAGGCCAGCGCAGGAGCTCGACCTTCCCTTCCCGGTCGGCGACGAGGAGCTCCTGGATGCCGTCCGCGTCCACGTCGGCGAGAACGGGCTCTGGCGAGTCGCCCGTCGAGGTGGGGAGGGCACCAACCGCGCCGCTCGCGGCGGAAAGGACGTAGACCTTCCCGCCCGGCGTGCAGGCGGCGAGCGCCGGTCCTGCCTTCCCCGCGGGGGCGGCCACGAGGCGCGCGCAGCCCTGTCCGGGATTGCCCAGGCGCGCGCGCGCGAGCCGCGCCGACCACAGGAGGGCGGACGGCAGGAAGACGTGCGCCACGACCGGCTCGCCGGGACCGATCGCGAGCTCGAGCCTTCGCCGGTAGTGTCCGGAGCGCTCGACCGTCACCTCGTAGGAATCCGTGGCGATCCACTCGCCGTCCAGAGGAGAGAGCCGGCGGAAGGGCTCGGAAAGCTCCCCGCGGAAGACCACGCGACAGTCGGGCGGATTCGTGCCGAGCGTGACCGACTGCCGGATCCGCTCCAGGTTGACCGGATAGGTCGAGGTCTCGGTGCGGTAGAGGACGCACCTCATCTCGAACGGCTCGTAGCCCTGGCGTTCCACGCGGACGGCGTGCGGGCCGGCAGGCAGGGCGACACCCCGGACGCTGGAAGAGAGGATCGTCTCTCCGGCTCCATCGATCGTCACGCGCGCGTCGCCGGGCTCCACCGCGAGCGTCAGGTAGCCCGGACGGGTGAGCCACCAGACTGCCAGGGCGAGAGAGAGAACAAGCGTCGTGCCGGCCGCGGCGGCCATTTTCCTGTGTCGCCTAATCCTCGAGACGGCCCGGGCGGCGAGACCCGGGGGGCGGGCGAGGATCGCCTCGCCTCGAAGGAACCGCTCGAGATCCTCGGCGAATTCCCCCGCCGTCCGGTAGCGGCGCGCCGGTTCCTTCTGCATGGCGTGCCCCACGACGACCTCCAGATCGCGGGGAACCCGAGGGTCCAGGACGCGGGCGGGCGGGGGATCCAGGAACATCACGCGGCCGAGCACGACATCCGTATCGAGGTGGTCGGAGACCGGCCGGCACCCCGTGAGGGCGTGGTAGAGCACCGCCCCGAGCGAGTAGATGTCACTCGCGGGCCCGACCCGGCCCCTCCTCCCGGCCTGTTCGGGGCTCATGTAGGCGGGCGTCCCGAGGAGTGCGCCCGACATCGTCAGGCTCTCCATGCCCGTCCCCCAGGCGAGACCGAAGTCGGCGAGGCGGGGCCGTCCCTGGGAGTCGAGGAGGATGTTCCCCGGCTTGACGTCGCGATGGACGATGCCCGCGGCGTGCGCGCGCTCAAGGCCCCGGGCGACGTCCCTCGCGATCCTCGCCGCGTCCCGCGGCGCGAGGGGGCCACGCGCGATCCCCTCCCGGAGGCTCTCCCCCTCCACATATTCCATGGCGTAGTAGAGGCAGCCCTGCTCCTCGCCCATGCCGTAGACCGCGACGAGGTTTTCGTGGGAGAGGGAAGCCTGGAGGCTCACCTCGCGGAGGAACCTCGCCGCCGCCTGAGGCGTGGGCGCCGCCGCGAGCCGAAGGATCTTCAGCGCAACCCGGCGGCCGAGCGGCTCCTGGACCGCCAGGTACACGACGCCCATCCCGCCCCGGCCCAGTTCTTCCAGGATCCGGTACTCGCCGAACCTCGTGGGCTGGCCCGGGACCGCCCGCGTCGTCTGGTCGGGAATCTCCCAGTGGCCCAGGGTCTTGTCGTCTTCTCGGCCGGGCACGTCGGTCACGAGCTCCAGGTTGTCGATCTCAAAGGCCGCAGCGGGCAGTCTACAATTTGCCGGCGGCCACCGAGAACCGATAACCGACCTTGAAAGATCCCGCTCCCCGCCGGGACCGGGCGACTCGACCGAGATTCTCTCGAGCGCGTCCGGCCCATCCGCCGACCCTTCGCACGGCGAAGGGAGGGAGCTCAGCGACTTCGGCGACTACGGGATCCAGAGGGGGCCAACGGTACTCAACGAGCGATATCGAGCATCACCATCCGCGCTCCATCGAGAAGGACGACTCGGCCCGGCCCGGCGGCCGCAAGCGCGCCGGTGGGGTACTCGATCGGTTGGTAGATCCAGCGCGGCTCCCGGGCATCCGGATCGAGCCCGAGGAGCCGGTTCCCCACCTGGATGGCGATCCCGTCTTCTCTCAGATCCGTCAGGCTCCGGAACTTCTCCTGTCCGGCGCTTCTCCACGGGTGCCCCTGGGGCCGGCCGGACGAGAACTCTTGGACGAGGATTGCGTCGCCGTCCCGGAACGCCGCGTGGAGGCGGTCCTTGCTCGAAAGGAGCCATCCCTCCAGTCCCTCCCGGGAGATGAGTTCCTCCCCGCTCGCGCAAGAGAGGCAAAGGAGCGCCAATCCCTCCCTCGCCGGAACCGAGAGACAGACCGCCTCGCTGTCTAGCCCCAGGAGACGGGCCCCCATGGGAACGGTCCGCTGGAAAAGCCAGCGCTTCTCCTGCCAGTCGGCCACGCCCAGTTCCTGTGCGACGCGGAGCGCGGCGAGGTTTCCTCTCGCATCGAGGTCCACTTCGACGTCCTCGTACCGTTCCAGAGAGCGTCCGGAAGATTCCCAGTGTCGTGACGCGTCGGCAGAATCCGCAATGACGAGTCCTCCGGTCACCGTGGCCATGGCCACGACGCTATTCATTTGCTGAAAGGCAACGGGTCGACTCGCTCGGATAGGGGGCTCCGTGCGGGCGAAGAAATGCCCTCCTCTGCGGTAGCCCACCCAGCCGCTTCGCGGGTGGCCGAGCAGGATCGACTCCCGCGTCGTGTAGACACGCGGCGGGGCCGCTGAGCCGCCCTCGGCCGCCGGGAGATGGTCCGAGAGCCTCCAGAGGACTTCTCCCGTCGCGATCTCGATGCCGAGCGCGTCCGCGGCTCCGATGGCCAGGACAAATTCGTCGAGGACACGGCACTGGAGAACCCTGCCACCGAGAGCTTCATCGAGATCCTGCCCTGACCTCATCCAGCATCGGTCACCGCTGTCCGCATCGAACGCGGCCAGCGCGAGGGCCTCATCCGGTCCGCGACCGGCCAGAACGACCTTGCCGTTCGACGGTCCCACGATGGAGCAAGCCCCCTCGAGTCCGTGGCCCCGCCGCCAGAGGACGGCCGGCTCGGACAACGTCACGGCGGGAGCAGCAAGCGCCGGGTCGACTGGCGTGCCCCCCGGTTCCGCGACTTGCGGGTCGTCCGATTCGACTCCGGCACGGCCTCCGGCGTCTTCTCCTGACGGCGACGACCGGATCGCCGCCGCCGTGACGGACAGGACGAGGGCCAGAAGGGCGATCCCCGCCGGGAGCCACCAGCGGTTGCGCGAGAAGGAAGGACGGAAGCGCACCGAGGACACGCCCCTCGCGGTGGTCATGTCTGCGAGGAAATCGCTCGCGGCCGGGTAGCGCTTCGAAGGGTCGCGCCGGAGCGCCCGGAAGCACACTCGGTCGAGCCCCGTGTTGCCTGCCGGCACGGGGAGAGCGTCGTCGGGCGAGAAGGCGAATCGGTGAACCGCGGCCAAGGATTTTTCGTCGTAGGGAAAACGCCGGTAGAGGATCCGGTGGAGGATGATGCCCATTGCGTAGACGTCCGTGGCGGGACCGACAGAACCGAGGGCGGGGTCGAGCTGCTCGGGCGCCATGTAGGCAGGGGTGCCAAGCCGGGTGGGGGCCTGCGTGATCTGCGTCTCTGAGGCCGTCTCCCTGGCCAGGCCGAAGTCGGTCACCTTGACCGCGCCGTGCGAGCCGACCAGGATGTTGGCCGGCTTGAGGTCCCGGTGGACGATCCCCTTTTCGTGGGCCGCCGCCACCCCCCGAGTCGCCTGGGCGAGGATTCTCACGGCGGCGCGGCGCTCGAAGGCCCCGGAGAGGAACGACTCGAAGGTCTCCCCTTCGACGTACTCCATGACGATGTACGGAGGATCGGCCGAAAGATCCAGATCGAAGACGGTGACTACATTCGGATGCTGGAGGCGGGCCAGGAGAGTTGCCTCCCTCTCGAAGCGCTGGAGGTCGATGGCCTTCCCGGCGCGGTCGAGTCGCAGCGTCTTCAGGGCCACCTCTCGGTTAAAGAGCAAATCGCGCGCCAGGTAGACCTCCCCCATGCCTCCGCTCCCGAGGAGGCGCACCTTGGAGTATCGCTTGCCTGCCGGTGCCGTGCCCTGCTCGCTCCGGGTCGTAGCATCGGCTGGAGAGTCGAGCCACCGGCAGTCGATCCCGCATGCCTCGCAACGGTGGGGGGTTCCGGCGGACCGTACGACGAAGAGCCGCTCACACCTCGGGCAGCCGGCGAGGCGCCCTCCCGTCCGCTCCAGGAGTCCGTCGATTTCGTGGCGCGATACCCCAGCCTCGTCGGCAAGGATGTCCAACAGGGAGCGCCGTCGATCCAGGGGCCCCTTGGACCAGAGCTGGAGGACCCGCGCGATGTCGCTCGGCTCTACCACACGATGCCGGACGAGGATCGCGACGAGGTCCTCAGCCCCCGCGCTCACTGCACGACCACCGAGAACGGGCCCAAAAACGCCACCACACCGCCATCGTACGCGGCCCGGCGCGCTGCGGCAAGTGCGGTTCGTGCAGAGAGCGCGCCATCGCGCTCAGCGGTCGGAGAGGTCCCAGATCCGGATCTTCCCATCCTCCGAGCCCGAAGCGAGGCGCCGCCCCCTCGAGTCGAAGTCGACGGTCGTGACCGCGCCCGTGTGCCCCTCGAGAACGCCGAGCGGTTCCCCGGTCGCCGCCCGCAGGAGCCAGACGACGCCGTCATGCCCTCCCGAAGCGAGGGTTTCGCCGCCTGGAGCGAAGTCAACCGATTCGACTCCCCCCTCGTGCGCCTGTCGGCTCCATGCCTCGGTTCCCTCATGAATGTTCAAGACCCGGACTACACCGTCCTTTCGCCCCACGGCAAGCCATGTCCCGTCCGGGCTGATGGCGATCGTCCGGACGGACTCCGTTCCTCCTTCGAGGATACGACGCCGTCCCCCGCTCGGAACGTCCCAGAGGATCACGAGGCCGTCCTTGCCGGAGGAGGCGAGAGTCGCTCCATCGGGGGAGAATTGGACGGCCTCGACTTTCTTCGCATGGCCTTCTAGCCTGGCGAGCTCTCGGCCCGTGCGTGGTTCCCAGAGCCGGACAGTCTTGTCTTGGCTCGCGGAGGCCACGAGGTCCCCGCGGGGGGAGAAGACCACCTCCTCCACGACGTCGGTGTGCCGTGAGAAGACCGAGACGGCCTTGCCTGTCGAAACCTCCCAGACTTGCACCTTCCGGTCGGAGCCAGCCGAGGCCACCAGGTCGCCTGCCGGGGAGAAGGCAACCGAGTTGATGGCGTCCGAATGCGCGGGATCGATGCCGAGCTTCGTGCCTCCCGTGTCTGCGTCCAAGAGGCGAAGGACACCGTCCTTCCCGCCCGAGGCCAGGAGTGTCCCGTCGGGATGGAAGGCGACCGAGGTTACGCCTTCCCGGTGGCCATCGATGACACGGGAGCTGGCCGGCGACTGGGCCTCGGAGAGCGCGGCGGAGAGGAGGAGAAGCGGGAGAAGACGAAGCGCGACGCGGACGGTCATGGCCTATCCTCCATTCGGCGCCGGAGTTCCTCGATCGACTCTGCCTGCGCCCTGACGATTTCGAGGAGTTCTTTCGCTGCGTTGAGATCATACGCGTTCCCGGGTGCCGCCCCCCCCGCGACCCCCGTCGCCGCGAACCGGAGCGCCACGTGGTTCCCGCGCGTGAGGTGGAGCATCTGCGTGGGGTTGGGGATGGTCGTCCCAATCCCCACGTTGCCGCCCTCCTCGATCGTGAAACGCTTGCGCGTGACGATGGTCTGCACCACGATGGCAGTTTACCTCATGCAGGCCAGGAACCGCGCGGCTGGCATCTGGCGCCGGCGAGCTCGCCTCAGCGGCTCCGCGCGGCCGGATCGCCGAGGAGCACCCAGGTCCGCAGCACGTCGGCGTCGATCGTGGCCGTGTGGAGCTGGGCGAGCGTCAGGGCCTCGCCGAGGGTCGAATTGCCGCCCGCGGCCAGGATCCTCGCGAGCTCGTCCATGGTCTCCTCCTGCCCGGATGGCAGGGCAAGCGAGGTCGAGCCCCAGAACGACGCGGCGCCGCGCCCGGGTGAAAGGACAATCGCCTCCCCCAACGAGCGAAGCTGAGGGAGGTGGTACATCCCGTTCATGCACCCCATCGCGAAGACGAGCCCCACGGGCCGCGCGGGCGGAAAGCCCGCGAGTGCGCTCGCCGAGAGGAGGCTCTCGTTTGCCCACTGCGCGGCGCTTCCGTGGCCCATGTAGCCGATGAGGGAGCGACCTTCCCAGAAAGCATCTCGAATCCCAGCACGAGTGTTCCCGACTCCAAGCTCCGCCAGGTGAAGCTCCTCGACGTCATACCCGGCTCGCAGGAGGCCCGCGGCCTCGCGGATCGCGCGGGAGAAGTCGTACGCCGCGTCGTCGTTATCCGAGACGAGCGTCGCGCGCTCTCGGCCCGGGGGCGGGCCGCCCTCCTCGCGGGCGAGTATCTTCCCGATCGCAGCAGCGAGCTCCTCGGACGTTCTGGCGGGAATGCGGCCGAGAGCGATGTCCGGGAGCTCGTCGTCCCCGAGGACCGCGGCATACCAGTTGTCGCTCGCGGTCCAGAGATGGTCGGCCTGGATGAGCGGAGCGGGCACGAGGTCCGAGCCCGGCCAGCGGTATCCGTGCGGGTCGAAGGAGCCGTCGCCCACGAGGAGCGCGAAACGCGGGGCGGGCGCTTGCCAGGAACGCAGGGCGAGGCCCAGGAACGCCCGGATGGCCGCCGGATCCGGGATCCCGCCCGTGAACTCGTCGTAGAGGTCGTCGACCAGGACGACCGCGGTGGAAAGGCCCCGGGACTGGCGGTAGTCGGCGAGCGACGCCGCGCCCGAGGCGAGCGACGGATGCGCGATCGCGATCCAGTCGGCCTGCCGGGACGGGTCCCGCCAGGACGAAGGGACGTTTCGTTCGAGGGCGATCGGCCCTCGCGCGGTCCCTGCCCTCGCGAGGAAGTAGCTTCCCCCGCCGGCGAGAGCCGAGTCATTCCAGCGGATCGTGCCGCCGTCGGCAGCCATGCCCCGGAGGAACCTGGGGCGCGAGGGAGCCGAGATGTCGAGGCCGAAGACCTCGCCAGGCGAGAAACCCGCTGCCTCGAACTCGCCCGACCCGTCACGAGTGAAGGTGAGGCTCTCCCGGTCTGCCACGAACCGCCGGCGGTACGACAGGCGGACGAAGTTCACGAGGACGTAGTCCTGCGAGACGCCCGGGAGATCCGCGGGGACCCGGAGCTCGACCACATTCTCCCCCGCGATGAGGAGCCCGGGCGGGAGCTCGAACGTTCCCTTCGCGGCGATCCGGCCGTCCCAGAGGACCTCGCCCACGGGCTCGCCGTTCAGCGCCACCAGGACTCGGTGGTCGGGATCGGCTGGAAGTTCGGTGACTCCCGCGACCGCCACTTCGATGCGGGCCGTGTGGGGGAGGGGCGAGAGCCATGGCGTCATGGGCCGGTACGACGCCCGCGACGAGGCGCGGTCCCCGCCGGGCGTGTTGTAGAGGAATCCCGAGAAGAACCAGTGGTCGCGGCCTTCTCCGCGGGCGAGCCGCGGATAGTAGGTCGAGTTATCCTCCAGGTGGAGGGTTGCCGCGTGGTCGACGGCCGGTGCGGCTCCAAGCGGCCGGACCCAGTCCTCCTCCATGCGGACCCCCCGGCCGGTTCCTGCCTCGAGCCAGTAGACGTTCTCGTCCGTGTGGCGGGTCGCCTCGGCGTTGTCCGCTGTCCGCCACGGGTTTTTTCGACCGTAGAAGAGGATCTCGTCCCCCTCGTCAAAGACCCCGTCGATCTCGCCCGTCACGCGGATCGCGATCTCCCGTCCGAGGTTATAGATCCGGTAGCCGCGCGGGTCGGCGGCGAAGTTGAATCCGGCGCTCGCGAGCTCGCCTCGCGTGAGGCGGTAGAGGCCGTCCTCGCGGACCTTGATCTTGATCGCGCCGGGGTCCGCCGCGAGCCGCCTCTGGTCCGGGGTGTCCACGATCGTCTCGGGTTCCTGGGGCCCGCCAGGATCGTCCCGCCACTCGCCGTGGAAGTCGATCCGGACGAGGATCCGGCGGTAGACGTCCGCCCGGTCCGTTGCGGCCTGTACGGGATGGATGTCGAGGGGCAGGAGCTGCCTGCCGCCCTGCCAGAGGAGTGGGCCCAGGGCCACGAGAGAGCCAGGGAAGAGCTCCAGGTCGCGCGTGCGCTCCCTTCCCTCCGCTCCCGCTCCCGGCCCCCTTCCCCCCGCTCCCG
>JACQVV010000317.1 GCA_016209595.1 Planctomycetota bacterium | reverse complement strand
TCCCTGTTCCATATTCCATATTCTGGCGAGGCGAGACAGGGGCCGGCCGCGGCCCGTGACTTTGACGGGACCGTGCCCCCTTGACCCCGGACGGCGGGGGTGGACGATGGGGCGGATGCCATGAACGCAGAAAACCAGGATGCCGGAGGCGTGGACGTGGAGGCCGCGGGATCCACGCCCCTCGCCTTCGACGCGGCCGACTTCCGGCTTCTCGACCCGGAGCACGCGCGGTCGAGGGACCATAACAAGCCTCGCCTCGCGCTCAAGCGGAAGCTCGCCCTGTTCGGGAAGGAAGTCCTCCCCCGCCTTTCGGCCGCGGGGCTCGCGCTCCGGGCGCGCACGAGTCTTCACCATCCGTACACGTACAACAAGTTCCGGGTGGACTCGATGTGGGTCTACTTCTCGCGGCGGCTGGAGGAGCTCGCCGGCCTGCGCGAACGCCTCGGCCCCGTCGGCGAGGACCTCGACCCGCACTTCTCGCAGCTCCTCCTCCTCGTCGAGGCCAACGCCGAGGGGATCGTCGTGTCGCTCAAGATCCATCCGGGCGCGTGGTGGGAAGGGCACAACCTGAAGGCGAAGTGCGCCCGCCCCGAGCTCCGGAGGGAATTCCACGCTCTCGTGAAGGCGGTTCCCGGCTTCTCGCTCCGGCTGCACGACCACAGGAAGGAATACCCGTGCGGGACGCTCTACGCGGACGAGCTCGCGAACCTGCTCTCCCGGTATTCGCCGGGCGAGCACTGGCTCCACCTGGAGAGCCGGTTCGCGGCCGAGGAAGTCGCCCGCGCGGGAGCGGAAGTCCGCGCCCCTCTCCAGGCCGAGCTCCTTCGGCTCGTCCCCCTCTTCCGGTGGATCGGCTGGCGCCCGGACAACGACTTCCTTTTCGAGAAGAAGACATGAATCTCCCCGCTCGCCTCGCGACGCTCGCGCTCACGCTCGCCGCGCTCCTCTCGCTTCCGGCCCGGGCCGACCACTTCTACCGCCTCACCCGCGACGGCAAGACGATCGGCTTCTACCAGCAGGGGGAGGAGACCTCGGGACGCCTTGGGGGCCGCGCGGTGCGGGTCCGGGCGGGCCGGATGGCGATCCTCGCCGCCTACGTCGGCGCGGCCGAGCTCCACGTGCTGGAGGAGAAGACCTACACGGACCCCGGTTCGGGCGAGGTCCTCGGCTACACCCTCCGCTACAAGCGAGGGAGCGAGGAGGAGACGCGCGAGACTCGGATCGAGGGAAAGCGCGCCACGATCCGGATCGTGACGCCGACGGGACGGCAGGAGGAGCGCTCCGTGGACGTCCCGGAGGGCGCCTTCGTCCATGCCGACTTCGAGTCGGTCCGGACGATGCTCCGGGCGGGCGGGCGCGGGGGAAAGCCCTTCCCCGTCCTCGATCCCAAGAGCCTCGACTCGACGACGGGCGTGGTCGAGCCGCCTGGGGAGGAGACGCTGGAGGTCCGGGGATCTCTCGTCCACTGCCGGGTCCACGTCTTCAAGCCCGGCAGCCAGACCCTCACGCTCTGGCTCGACGACCGCGAGGGCGAGATCGTCCGCGTACGGCAGGAGGGGGCCGCCCCCGTGCTCCTCGACCTCGCGGACGAGTCGGTCGTGGAGGAAGTGCAGGGCCTCGACGTCTCGGCGCCACCGCTGAAGAAGATCCGCGACCTCCCATGGGACTTCGACCACGAGTACCGCTACGACTTCTTCGTTGAGGGCAAGCCCTCGGGTCACGTCTCCTTCACGCCGACGCTCGTCACCGTCGGAGAGGGAAAAAGGATCGTGGTGGTGGCGCGGATCGAGGTCGAGAAAGCCGACCGGTCCTGGCGCGGAACCGCCGCCACCCATTACGGCGCCGACCTCGCGCCGACTCACTTCGAGTACGACGGCAAGGAGATCCGGCCGGACCGCGAGATCGAGACGTCGATCCGGCTCGACTTCGCCGATGGCGAGGTCCGGGAGGTCTACCGCAAGGGAAACCAGATCGTCGAGAAGAGCCAGCCGGTCCCGCCGGGGTGCCAGGTCCTGCACGACAACGACATGGAGCAGATGGCTGTCTTCTTCTCGCAGGTCGATCTCGAGCGGGGTCACGTCACGCGGGTGAACGCCTACCACCCGCAGATCTTCGCGGGGATGCTGCTCTCGATCGAGGCGGGGGAGACCCGCCGTGAGGGAGAGCGTTTCCTCACGACCGCGCTCCTGAGCTGCGATGCCTTCGAGGCCGAGCTCCTCCTCGACGACCGGGGGAGGCTCCTCTCCTTCCGCAGGGGTCCGACCGAGATGCGGCTCGTCGAGGAGTGAGCGGGTGACGCACAAGGAGGAGAGGATCGAGTTCCAGTGCCGCTGCGGCGGAAAGGTGAGCGCGCCGCCGCGGACGAGGGGGCGGCGCGGAAAGTGCCCCTTCTGCCAGGAAGTCGTGATGGTGCCCCTCCCCAAGCCCGGCAGGCCCGGATCGGGAAGAAAGGCGCATGCCTCCCCGGCCGCGGTCGCGGCCCGCGCGCCCGCGACCGCCAGGAGCGCGTCTCCCACGGCGCGAGCTCCGGCGCAATCGTCGCTCCGGCCATCCGTGGCCTCCGCTCCTCCCCGAGGGGGCTCCGCCCCCTCGGCCTCCCCCAGCGCCATCCTGGCGCCCGGGGGGGAAGCTTCCCCCCCCGACCCCCCCTCCGAACCGAGTCTCCCGGTCATGTTTCCTGCCGTCGAACCGCCGGCTGGCGAAAGTGGCCCTATGCTTTCGCTCATCTTCGACGACGCCACGGAAGGGGCGACGACAACGTCACTCTCTCCCGCTCCCCTTCCCGCACCGCCCGGAGAGCTAGCCCCGCCGCCTTCGGCCTCCACCGTGGGCCCCCCCCGTCCAGGTCCGGGGTCGCCCATGCGTGCTCCGGCACCTCAGCCTTCTCCTCCTCCTCCGGTCGGCCGGCCGCCACTCCCGCCCTCGCCGGGATCGCGCCCTTCTCCGACTCATCTTCCTCCCCCGCCCGGCCCGCCGCTCCCTGCTTCGCAGGTCCCAGGTCTATCGAGACCCCCGGGTCCACCTCTTCCGCCCCCACCTGGAGCACGCCCACTTTCGCCGCCGCCTCCCACGCCCTCCGCCGGCCGGCCGCCGCTTCCACCCCCTCAAGGAGCGTGCCTTCCCCCCTTGCCCCCTCCCCCG
>JACQVV010000316.1 GCA_016209595.1 Planctomycetota bacterium | reverse complement strand
GGAATAACCATGAGGAACCCAGGAAACCAGGAATCGACCTGGCTTTTCCTGGGTTCCTGGGTTCCTAAGAGCTATTTCGCACCGGAAACTACTGGTTAACCCACTGACCACCGATCGCTGACCACTGACCACTGACCACTGATTCTGGGCTACCCTCCCCCCGTGCGAAACCTCGGGCTTCTCTGGGTCGGCCAGTTCGTGAGCCAGGCGGGAGACGGGTTCTTCCAGGTCACGCTCCCGTTCCTCGTGCTCTTGCTTGCCGGAGAGGACGCGGGGACGAAGACGGGCGTGGTCATGCTCGCCAACTTCCTCCCGTTTCTCGTCATCGGTCCCTTCTTCGGCGCCCTCGCCGACCGGATGCCGCAGCGGCGGCTCATGATCGCGTCCGACCTCGCGCGCGGCCTCGTCGTGCTCGCCGTGCCAGCAGCGTTCGTCCTCGGCCGCCTCTCCTGGCCGCTCGTCGGGGCCGTCTCGTTTTTCCTTGCCACGGCGGCGACCCTCTTCAATCCGGCGCGGGACGCGCTCCTCCCGCGGCTCGCCCAGGGGCGCGTCCTCCTGCGGGTGAACGCGCTCTTCCAGACCTCCTCGCAGCTCGCGCTCCTCGCCGGCGCGCTGGGCGTCGGCTTCCTCCTGGGCTTCGACGAGACGGCCGCCCGGGAGGCGATCGAGTCGGGGGATCCCGGCCGCGAGATCGCGCGGATCGTGCGCCTCTACTGGGTGAACGCGGCGACCTACGGCGTGAGCCTCGCGACGCTCGCCTTCCTCGCCCTGCCACGCGGCGCGGGCGTCCCGACCCCGCCCGCGACGCGCCCGTGGCGCGACGTCCACGAGGGCCTCGCTCACGCCGGCCGCTCGGGCCTTCTCCGGGGGCTCCTCTTCATCACTGCCGCCGACAACTTCTTCATCATGGGGCCCGCGATCATCGGAGCAAACCTTCTCGTCAAGGACACCTTCGGCCTCGGCCCCGGCCACGTCGGGCTCCTGGAGGGCGCGCTCGTCGCCGGCTGGCTCCTCGGGACGCTCGTCCTCTACTCCTTCGGGCGCGCCTGGGCCAAGGGGCGCATGCTCATCGCCGGCATGGTCCTCGACGGCGCGACCTACGTCCCCTTCTTCTGGATCGACGACTACGCGCTGCTCCTGCCGACGATCGCCTTCCACGGCTTCTGGATCCCCTTCATCCAGGTCCCTCGGACGACCCTGGTCCAGGAGCGCGTCCCCCGCGAGATGCTCGGCAGGATCTTCTCCCTTATCAACCTCACCTTCGTCGGCTTCACCGCGCTTTCGCTGCTGGCGACCGGATGGGCGGGCGACGCTCTCGCCGGCCCGCTCGGCAAGTCTGGCGCCCCTCCCGTCCTCTTCCTCGCCGGCGGCCTCGGCGGCGCGCTGTGCGGCCTCCTGGGGCTCGCGTTCCGGGATCTCCGGGGAGCAAGGTGACCTGCCGGCGCCCCTCCCGTCCTTTTCCTCGGAGGAGCTCGACAGGGCCCGTCATGTCCGTCAAACTGGAGCCACTTCAGGGCCCCGCGCGCTCTCCGGGCCGAGGAGACCGATGCGCCATCCTCCAGGAAGCACCGAATCGGGCATCCATCTGTCGCTGGCAAGCCGATTCGGAACCCGCTCGAGGCGCCTTCTCCCGCAGGGCGCGGGTTTCGCCCTCTCCTTGGCCCTGCTCTTCTTCCTTCTCGCCGGGCCGCCCGCGTCCTGGCTGCTCGCGAGGGAACGGGCCTCGACGATCGCGTTCGCGGGCCGCCGCGCGTCCTCCCGCGAGGTCGTCGTGGTCGATCTGGAGCGCTGGCCGCGCGAGGCCAGCGAGCTCGACCAGGCGATCCGGAGCCTCGCCCGCGCCGGCCCGTCCGTCCTGGTCCTCGACATCCTGATGGACGACTCGTCCTCCATGGCACGGGGGATCGAGGAAGCCCGGGAGGACCGCACCTCCGACGTCCCCGGCGCCCTCTCGGCGCTCTCGCGCGCCGGTTGTCCCACCCTGCTCGCGGCCACGTTCGATTGGGAGGAAACGGACGGCTCCTCGGATTGCCCCGGAGCGCCGCTTTTCCCGATCCAGGCCCTGTCCGAGCACGCGATCGGGATCGCGGACTTCGGGCCGCCGCGTCCTCCCGATGAATCCGATCCACTCATGGCCGTCCGGCAGGTCTGGCGCGGCCCGAACGGAGAGAGCTGGATGGGGATGGCGCTCGCCGCGGCGGCCCTCCACCGGCGCGTGTCGATTCCTCCGTCGGGCCTCCCCGGCGGCATCAGCGCGCGGGAAGTCGATCTCGGCGGGCGCGAGCGCGTCCCTCTCGACGATGGTCTCCTCTGGCTCGGAGGCGTCCCCGCTCCGGAAGATTTCGACACCGTCAGCTTGTCGAGCCTCCTCTCGCCGGACGACGAGATCCTGGACCGGCTCCGCGGCAGGATCGTGCTGGTCGGCCTGGTCGGTTCGGCCTCCGGTCTCGACTGGCACCTCACGCCGCGCGGATACCGCCGCGGGGCGCTCGTCCACGCGGCCCTGATCGAGCAGATCCTCGACGGCCGCGGACTCCGGCCGCTTCCTGAAACCGCCGCTCTCGCCCTGACACTCCTCGCCTTCCTGATCTCCGCTTCGGTGACGTTCTTCACCGCGCGCGCGCGCGCGGGGGCGTTTCCGGCAGTCGCGCTGGCCACGGGAGCCTGCGCCGCGGCGTGGATCGGGTTTGCGGGCGACTGGGTCTTCCTTCCGTCGATCCGGCCGGCTCTCGGAGCGCTCCTCGGATGCGCGGGCGTGACCGCCGGTCGATTGTGGGTCCTCCGGGCCGATCTTGAGGCCTTCCGCCGGCAGACCCCGGACTCTCGATCGTCGGAGAGCCCCGTCGCGCGGCTTCTCCGGCGGGTCTACTTCCTCCGCTCGATCGCCAACGAGATGGTCAAGGCCCGGCCCGCGACGGTGAGCGCCGATCCGGCCTTCGCGGCACAGGACGCCGACCAGCTGGTCTTCCAGCACTCCGATCGCGTCCTCGCCCGGATCGCGGCGATGGAATGGGAGGAGGGCACCGCCCGGGGTGTCCAGCACGTCGTCGAGATCCTCTATCAGAGCCTCTACGAGGCCTCCGGAGACCTCAAACGAATCCCGGAGAGCTTCAAGCGCGAGGACAGCCCGATCTTCCTCATCAAGACGCTGCGCAATTATTTCGACCACTCGTACGAGATGCGCACGAGCCTGCGTCACCGCCTCGAGCAGGCGCTCCTGGAGATCGCCGGCGCGAACCTCGCCGACATCGAGATCGGGAAGCGGGAGCTGTGTTTCTCCCTCCAGACCCGCCTCATCGAGGAGGCGATCGCCTGGCTCGAGGCCCTCCAGGACCACCTCCGGCGCGAGGTGCGCACGCTCCACATCCTCGCCCCCCGGGGCTACTGGCTCGCCCGCATCCCGCGCTTCGTCTGGCTGTGGGAAGGCGAGGCCCCTGGCTGGTCGATCGAGGTCCATTCCCGCGCGGGAAACCGGGTCCTCTCGCAGCGTCTCTCCGGCGACGCGCGCTCCTTCTCGCGGGCCGAACCGGCTCCCTGGAACCCCGGGGAGTACTCCGTCGAGATCTTCTTCGAGCCGCGCGCGAAGGGCGCCGACGCCGCCGGGCGCGCGCGCTTCGTCATCCCCGCGCCCGCGGCTTTCCTGAAAGAATGCCTCCCTCTCCTCCACGAGTCTTCGGGATCGGGAGAGACAGAGCGAGTCGAGGAGTTCGCGCGCCGGCTCGAGGAGATCCACGACCCCCTCGAGCGCGGGCGCCTCCTCATGGACTCGGGGATCTTCCGGAGCGAGGCCGCCATCGATCTCCTCGACGTGGCAAGACGACGCCCGGGGCCCGAGACCTGGGCCGAACTCGTACGCGCCCTCGCCGCGCTCCATGTCCCCGAGGATCTGGCGCGGAGCGCGCTCCTGGCCCCGGAGAGCCCGCGAGGCGGCGTCGAGACCAAGGACGGGGCGAGCCATGCCGGAAACTCCTGACGGACGCTCGGAGCGGGAAGCCCTCGAGGTCGCACCAGGCGACCGTCCCGAGCTCCCGCTCCGAATCCGTTCGCTCCTGCTGCGGGCGAGAATACGTCATCGAACTTTCCGACTGCGGTACTTAGTTCGACACGGTCGGCGGTCACGCCCACGGAACACGATTACGACCCGTGACCGTCGACCGTGACCGTGTCCGTGACCGTCAAACAGGACCGTGCTTCCGCGTGGACGGCCCCGCCTCGCCGGACTACCATGGCCCCCGCCGTGACGACCGAGATCCGGACGAGGAGAGCGCCCATGTTCCACGGATGCACGAAGCTTCCCGCCGGTCGAACGGCCGCCGCCTTGATCGCGCTCTTCTTGTCGATCTCGCCCGGCTCCCGGGCGCAGGGCGACGATCCGCGCCAGGCGTGGAACGAACTCAACTCGCGCGTCGTCGCGGCATACCAGGCGGGGAACTACGCCGGCGCGACGAGCCTCGCCCAGGAGGCCCTCGAGCTCGCGCGGCGCTCCTTCGGCGAAGAGGATCCCGCGACGCTTGAGAGCATCAACAACCTGGCGATTCTCTACGGCTCCCAGGGCCGCTACGGCGAGGCCGAGGACACATCCCAGGAGGTCCGGCGTCGTGCGCACCCCGCAGACCGAGTCGTGCGGTTGTTGATTCGAAGACCGGAGAGACTCTTCACCACAAGATGCAGCATCAGATCCTCAAGGGGCTCGCCATGCAGATACGCTTTTCGGGATCGACTTCGCGCCAGCGCTCGGGCTGCAGCCTCGACGGCTGGACGAAGGATGTGCCCCTCGCGCTTCACGTCCAGAGCGGCGCCCCGTTCGATCGAGACCCGGCAGCCTACAGCGAGGCTCGCAACCAGAACGCTGGGAGTCGCCTCCGGGACTGGATCCGGAGAAACGCGGAGAATTGGCCTAGCATCGAGATGACCCGCGAGTGAATGGGTGGGGGACACCTCCAGTGTTTGGCTCGAAGGCCTGGTTCCGCCGAGTGCTCATTCCACTCGGCGCTTGGATTCTCGGCAGCGCCCTGGCAGGCGCGGTCATAGGCCCTTTTGTCGCTGGCACACCCCCTGGCGACGCCAAGGAGGTGGGCGAGAGTGTCGGCATTCCAGCTACCATCCTTGTCGCCATCGTCGTCTTCGGGCGCATCTTCCTGCGAAGCGGCAAGGGTTTGTCGGGGTTGTCTCGGTATCTCGCCATTCGCTCCCTCGCCCCGTTCCTGCTAGGCGTCAGCATCTGCTTCGCTGGCGTCATCGGGGACGCTCTCGGGGCCAACTTGGGCAGCGGATTCCGCAAGATAGGCATTCCCACCTCGCCAATCACCTACGGCGGACTCATTTGGGGCCTCCTGGGTTTGGTGACCGGAGCATTTCATGTGGCGACGAAGTCGTCGAGTCGTGAGCCAGCTCCTGAATCCCAAGACGAGGGGTGGTTCTGCTGCTACGGATGCAGTGCGGAATTCTGCGTCTCTTCCAGCGCTGCGCTCGAGGCGATCACTTGTCCCCGGTGTGGGTACTCCTACGCTGACTGCGCGAGCCTTGGCATCGTCCGGAAGGAGCAGGTTTTCCGCTATCGGGAGATGATGGCGGAGAGGGGTATCCCGAGGCGTCAGGCGTACCTCTTCGCTCATCGTGTCGTTCCCTACATGTCGATATCGATGGAAGTGGCAGATTGGTACGGCGTTCTCTGCAGCACTCCTGAGGCCCGACAGAGTCTTCTACATTCCTGGTGGAAGCTCTCGGCGGCCATGGCCGCGATCTCGGGCGAAGCGAGCAAGCCGCTTCGCCCGTTCGATTTCTCGCGACTGACCGCTGGAATTGTCACGGTGGACCACCCGAGGGTTCCCGGAAGCGTGGTTTTGCTCGAGATGCCTTCAGCCGAACGGCTATCGGAAGCCTACTATCTGGTCATCTTCCCCTGGCGCCCCGACGACGGGAGCGAGCTCCGGCGGTGCATGACCCTCGAGTTCACTCTTACCTTGGACGGGCAGCCATCCACTTCTATCGGCGAATGGGCCCGCGAGGACCGCGAGACGTGGGTCCATGTCAACTATGGGGCCGGTCCGCCTCCGGGGGATCCGTTGGTGTTCCTGGAGGCAGCTCTGGCAGTGGGGCCGCCCATGGCCATCTCTCGCTACCAAGGAAACCTTCTGCAGGAGTGATCCGAATTCCATGCCGCGAGAACGCAGGCCATCAGATTTCCGCCGCTCAGAGGAGGTGGAAAACCCTTGGAGACTCTTGAGCTGCCGTTCAGGCCCACGTCGGGTATCGTTCCCGGGATAGCATGATGCTTCTTCTGCTTTCGAAGAATTCCGTCGACTCCGGCGCGACCCCTTCCGTCGAAGGCTGACCACGAGGAGATTCGCCATGCCTCCCGAAATTCTGAAGCTTCGTTGCCTGGGGTGTGGGCGGGATAACACCCTGCGCAAGGACCGGCTCGGACGGAGACCTAGACCTGCCTGCCTCTATTGCGGGGGGGCGATCGAGATCCCGCAGGATCTTCTCCCATCGGTCCCGGATTCCCAGTCCGGCCTTCTGATTCAAGCGCCCGCGGCCCTCCCGGCTGCGCCGGCAGAGACTCCCCGGCGACTCCGACACTCGCTGGTCCCCTCCCGGGTGCTCGCCGCTTCGCGGACCCCGCCCGTCGCTTCCGCCGAGGAAGGCAAGGACGGCTCCGAATCGCCTGCGGTTGACGGGGGAAAGCTCTTTCTGGGGGGGCTGGGCCTTCTGGCGCTCGGATTCGTTTTCTACTTCATCAAGGGCGGATGGTCGCCACACAGCATCTTTGGCGTGGGAATCGGCGGGTTGGCCATCCTGCTCTCTCCGACGGTCCTGTTGCGTCGCATGGGGCTCTCCCCCAGGATGGCGATCGCGCTCTCGGTGCTCGTCTTCGCCCTCATCGGGGCCGGCGTGTTCGCCTACGTCCGCGGCCGGCATGACGTGCGACTCTACGTTGACAATCGGTCCGGCGCGGCAATGACTCTAGAGATCGACGGGGACGACTTCGGCACGGTGCCGGCGGGCACGGTGGACGTGATCACTTGCCGGTCGGGACGTCACCATCTGAGCGTTTCCTCCGGCGACAAGACCTTGTTCGACGAGGACCGGACGCTCACCGAGGCCGAACCCGATTCACCCTCCCGGTACGTATTGTGCCCGAACGGCGCCGGCTACTACTGGATCGCGACGATCCAGTACGGGGACGAGTGGGCCCGCATGCTACCGAACCTGGACAACCTGGGTTCCCCCGACGCCTCGCCCCTTTCTCCATGGGCACGCGCTCGTCAGGACCCGCGCGCCGCCCGGGAAGAGGCACTTCGAATGGCGAGCGCCCAGGCGCGAAAGGCTGTCGGATCGCTCACGCTTCTAGGACCCTGCGCGTGGATCGATGGAGGCGCCGAGTTCGTCCTCACGGACGAAATTCCCCGCGAGATCGAGGTGCGAACCGGGCCGACCGGGTTCGGCGTGACGACCAATCGAAGGTATCTGGGAAATCTCAATGAGGGGGAATTCCGGATCCTGACAAAGGCGGGAAGCGGTTCGATCCTTTCGGAAGAGGATCTGTCAGAGGTCGCGCGCGTCCTCCAGAGGCTCGAGATCCGGCTTTCCCCCGGTCCCGGCTGAGGGACTTCGGATGAGAGCGAGTCAATCCCTGCTGCTTCCTCGTGTTCTAGCTGGGGCGACGGGAGGCCGTTCAGCAGGCAGTCCGAGGCACTCGAGGAAAGTCGAAACCCACCCGGGGCAGGATGAACAGGCCGACTTCGGCTGCGCCGGCTACCTTTTCGATGCGGTCGACCAGGATGGCCGGTCCGCCACCCGGCGAATCCGGCTCCGACCCTATCGCCGGGTCACCTGGACCATCTGCCACTGCGATTGACGGCGTGGCGGGTCCCTGACACGCGCCGAGTCCCGTAGTCGGCACCGCGCTTTCCTGTCCCCCCCGCGCCCTGCTCTCGCTTGGGCCCTGGGCGCGGGGGAATCCTCCTGGCCAGCCCTCCCTCGCGGGACTACCATGGCGCCCGTTGCCACAAGCGAGAGCCGGATCAGGAGAGTGCCCATGTTCCACGGACGCACGGATCTGCCCTCCGGTCGAACGGCCGCCGCTTTGTTCGCGCCCTTCGTCTCGATCTCACCCGGCTCTCGAGCACAAGACGAGGATTCGCGCCAGGCGTGGAAAGAACTCAACTCGCGTGTCGTCGCCGCATACCAGGCGGGGAACTACGTCGGCGCGACGAGCCTCGCCCAGGAGGCCCTCGAGCTCGCGCGGCGCTCGTTTGGCGATGAGGATCCCGCGACGCTCGCGAGCATGAACATCCTGGCGGAGCTCTACAGGTCCCAGCGCCGCTATGCCGAGGCCGAGCCCCTCGTCGTGAAGTGCCTGGAGGCGACGCAGAGGGTCCTGGGCGAGGAGCATCCCGACACGCTCAGGAGCATGAACAACCTGGCGGGGCTCTACGAGTCCCAGGGCCGCTACGGCGAGGCCGAGCCTCTCTACGTGAAGTGCCTGGAGACGAGGCGCCGGGTCCTGGGCGAGGAGCATCCTAACACTCTCCAGAGCACAAACAACCTGGCGGCGCTCCACCAGTCTCAGGGTCGCTACGGCGAGGCCGAGCCGCTCTACGTGAAGTGCATGCAGGCGAGGCGCCGGGTCCTGGGCGAGGAGCATCCCGACACGCTCTCGAGCACGAACAACCTGGCGCTTCTCTATAAGTCCCAGGGCCGCTATGGTGAGGCCGAGTCTCTCTACGTGAAGTGCCTGGAGGCGAAGCGCCGGATCCTGGGCGAGGAGCATCCCGACACGCTCTTGACCGCGCGGAACCTGGGCGTTCTTCTCCTCGCTTCCGGCAAGCGCGAGGAAGGCGCCCGGACGTTTCTCGAGAACTCCCGCGCCACGGAGGGCTGGGTGAGGAGGTCGCTCACCGGCCTCTCAAGGGACGCAAGCGAGAGTCTGTTCGGGGCAGAAGAGCTTGCCACGTTCGTCCTCGTCGACACGGCGCTGGCTCCTGGCGCCAAGACCGAGACGGCCACCTGGGCCCTCGAGCGCATTCTCTGGCGAAAGGGGCTCTTTGGGCGAATGGCGGCCAGGCGTGAGCGGCTTTCACGGCTCGCGGCGAGCACGGACGCCGAGATCGCGGTCCTTGCGACCGAGCTCCAAGACCTGCGAAGCCAGTACTCGAGCCTCGCCCTCGCCGGGCCGGGCGAGGGGGTGCCCTGGCAGTCGTATCGGGACGAGCTCGCGCGGGTAGCTCGGCGGATCGACGAGATAGAGAAGGATCTCGCGCTTCGCACGAAGGGCATGGGCGTGATCGAGCCGCCCTTCGAGGGAGCGGTCGACAGCGTCGCGGCCTCCTTGGGGGAGGACGGCGCGCTCGTCGAGGTCGTTGCCTACCGGCCGGCCGAACATGGGCGCAAAGTCGAGTGGAAGCCCTGGCGATACGCGGCCTTCGTCCTGCGAAGGGGCGCCGGCGGGCCGGTCGTCCGGGTCACCGACCTCGGGGCGGCGGACGAGATCGACCGGCGCGTGACGAACTTCCGGAAGGCGATCACCCTGGAGAGAAGCCCCTTGTCGAGCGCGATCGACAGGGCCGCCCGTGAGCTCCACGAGACGATCTGGGCCCCCCTTGCCCCCCACCTCTCGGGCGTGCGACGGGTCTATTTCGCTCCGGACGGGCAGCTCTCGCTTCTCCCGCTCGCGGCGCTC